>JAEWSS010000187.1 GCA_023459755.1 Verrucomicrobiota bacterium
CGACCACGGCGACCGCTCGGCGGAACTCGTCGCCGAACGGCATATGATCGACGACCTCCCGGAAGAAGGGAAAAGGGACGTCCTCGCCGCAATCCGCGCCCATAACAAACTGACCGTTCCCCCGGAGCTCGCGCCCCGCGCCCGCCGAATCGCCGGAGCCGTCCGCGACGCCGACAAACTCGACATCATCGCCCTGCTTCTTCAATATCAGATAAACCATATCGACGACCCGGCCGTTACGCTCGGACTTTCGGTTGAACGCCGTTTTTCGCCGGCGGTTCTGAACGCCGCGTTGAACGGCGTCACCCCCAACTACGGCGAACTGGAAACCGTGTATGACTTCGCCGCCGCCAGAATCGCCTGGTTCTCCGATCTGAATTTCGACTGGAGCCGACGCCGCTATCTCGAGCGCCGCTTCGATGAAACCATGTTCGCTTTTCTGGAGGGAGTTCCGGAACTCGACCGCCTCCGCGCCGCCTTCAACACCGCCGCCGCGCCGTGGAGGTCGTCAAAATGATCTCCGCCGTCAACGGTTCAACCAAGGAATCTCAATATGTCTGACACACCGGATTGCGTAATCGTGCTGGCGGCCGGAAAAGGGTCGCGAATGGGGTCGGAGACCCTTCATAAAGTCTGTTTTGAAATCGACGGCGTTCCGGCGGTGGTCCGGGCGCTTGACGTGTACCGGCAGTGCGGAATCCGCCAGAATCTGGTGGTGGTCGGCTCGCTGGCCGGTCAGGTGGTGGAAACGGTCGGAAGCCGCTTTCCAAACACGGTTTTCGCCTACCAGAGCGTCCAGAACGGAACCGCCGGAGCGGTGCGCGCGGCGCTGACCGCCACCCCGGAAATGGCACTGGACGCCGACATTCTGATCGTGGCCGGCGACCGGCTGATCGAACCGGCGGTGCTTGAACAATTGTTCGACCTCTATAAACGCGAAAAGTGTGATCTGGCCATGCTGTCGCTGCCGACGGTGGAAGGCTCGGGCGCCGGACGGCTGGCCGACGCACCGGACGGCCGCACCGCCGCCATTCTTGAAATGGCCGACGTCCGCAAAAAGAAAACCATACGGGCAATACGCGCCGCCGCCGAAAAAAACGGCGTGGTGGACCGCGAAACCATCCGCCGCACCGCCGCCGAAATTTTTTCCGCCGACGAAAACAAATGCCGCAGGGCGCTCGGCCGGACGTTTGACGCCGATGCCCCCCTGACCCGCGACGAACTGAACATAATCTGGCCGCCGGAAACCGAACTTTTCCAGATCGCAATGCCGGACGGCTCCATCGCAAAATTCACACCGGAAGAGGTCGAAGCCCGGCCTTACAGCAACACCTCGGTTTACGTCACCTCACGGCGCAATCTTGAACTGGCGCTGGCCAAACTGGACACCGACAACGCCCAGCAGGAGGAGTATCTCTCCGACATTGCCGCGATTCTCAACCGCGAACTTCCCAATGCCGTCATCCGCCGTCTGCCGGTCAACGATCCGGACAAAGTCCTCGGCTTCAACAATCCGCGCGAACTAATGGAGGTCGCCGCGGCGATCCACAAACGCGAAAGCGGCGTTTCCGCAGTTCCAGACCCGGAAAAATTCATCCCGGCCGGCGAATATGAGAAAATGATCGCCGACGCCGCCGACGGCAAAAATGGTTCCGCCCTCACCCGCGAACTCACCGAAATATACGGCGGCGACCCCGCCTGGATCGCCGAACATCTGAAACATTATCTGCCGCTGCTGAAACTCGCCGTCCATGAGCTGGGGTCCGCCGCGCCGCTCGCGGTGATCCGCGCCCCCGGACGGGTCAACGTGATGGGGCGCCATGTGGACCATCAGGGCGGCAACTGCAATCTGATGACCATTAATTTTGAAACGCTGATGGCGGTGTCGCCGCGCAATGACGACAAGGTCCGCCTGGTCCACCTCGACGGCGAAAACTTCAAACCATGCGAATTTTCGATCTCCGGCATGGTGCGCGAACTGCCGTGGGACGACTGGCAGAGCGTGGTGGACAGTCGTGAACTGAAAAAGCTGATCGGCGAATACGGTGTGGACTGGTCGCACTACATCAAGGCGGCGGTACTCCGGCTTCAGAAAAAATTCAACAGCCGTCCGCTGCGCGGCATGAACCTCTTCGTCACCGGAAACGTTCCGATGGCGGCGGGATTAAGCTCGTCGTCCAGCCTGGTCGTCGGGGCGGCCGAGGCGGTGGCCGCGGTCAACGCGCTGGACACCTTCCCGGCTCAGCTGGTCACTTTGTGCGGCGAAGGCGAATGGTTCGTCGGCACCCGCGGCGGCGCGGCCGACCACGCGGCGGTCAAACTCGGCGCCAAAGGGAAAGTGGTCAAGGTCGGCTTCTTCGATTTCAAAGTCGAGGACACCTTCGACTTTCCGGCGGACTGCGTGATGGTGCTCTGCGATTCCGGCATCAAGGCGCGCAAAGCCGCCGGCGCCCGCGACCAGTTCAATTTGAAGGTCTGCTGTTACAAAATCGGCTTCCGGCTGCTGCGGCGCCATTTCCCCCAATATTCCGGACTGCTCGGCCATCTGCGCGACGTGAACTGCGAAAACCTCGGCGTTCCGCTCTCCCGCATTTACCAGATGCTGCTCCGTCTTCCCGAACAGGCGACCAGAACCGAACTTGAAAACATGCTCGGGGAAAAACTGGACGACCTCTGGGCCACCCACGCCGAACCCGCCGACGGTTGTTATCCGATTCGTCCGGTGGTGCTTTACGGTCTGGCCGAATGCGCCCGCAGTAAAAAATACGCCGCGCTGGTCAAGGCCGGCGACCTCGACGCGATCGGCCGATTGATGCGTGCTTCGCACGACGGCGACCGGGTGGCGAAACTCGGCGCCGACGGCAGAATGCATCCGTTTGCCTCCCCCTGCGGCAACGACCGTCTGCTTGACCTGATCGACGACCTGTCCTCCGGCGACCCCGCCGCCGTCACCGCCGCCCAGCTGGAATTTCAACCCGGCGGCTACCGGTGCAGTCTGCCGGAAATCGACATGATGACCGACATCGCCACCGCGGTTCCCGGCGTGATCGGCGCCCAGCTCGCCGGTGCCGGACTCGGCGGCTGCATGATGGTGCTGACCCGGAAAAACGCGGTGGACGATCTGCGCGCCGCCCTGACCCGCCGCTATTACGCTCCGCGAAACGCCGCGCCGGCCATTCTGGTCTGCCGCCCGATCGCCGGAGCCGGCATATTGACCGTACACCAGTGCAACGGGAAATGAAAAACAGCTTTTTTGCTTTGGAAAATTTGGATTTGCCGGCTTCACGGTGTAAATTTCGCTCACATATGATATGAAAGGAAATATATAAATGCGAAAATATCTTGCTCTTGCCGCCGCGGTTCTCTGCCTTGGATGCGCCCGCGAGATCGTGGTTCCCGAAGTCATGCAGCAGCCGATGGACGGAAAACTTTATCTCCGGACCAACCTGTGGTTTGAAAATCCGTCCGAGATCAACTGCATCAACTACCAGACCGGCCGGATTCTGCCGATCGGCACCGCGGTCACTCCGGTGTACGCCACCGAACGCAAACTGGTGTTCACCGACGAAAATGGGGTTGAATACACGGTCAATTTCGACCCGGAAACCATGATGATCCCGATGCAGGAATATCTGAAGCGGATACTGACATTGCTGCCGCCGGACACACTGCTCAAGGACGTGAAGCCGGAAAGTCTGGAACGGATCAGACACGCCTCCGTCGCCCCCGGCATGACCCGCGACGAGGTGATCTTCTCCTTCGGCTACCCGGTTCCGGGCAGAACGCCGGAGCTTTCCGGTTCGAGCTATCTCTACTATCAGTCGCCCGACCGCACCTTCCGCGTGGTGTTCAAGGGTGACGAAGTGCGCAGCGTGGTCGCGCCGCAAAACTGACCGCTTCACGAAGGACGCCATGAAAAAGACTATTATCGTCACCGGCGGCGGCGGATTTCTCGGCTCGCACCTCTGCGACCGCCTGATCGCCGACGGAAACGACGTGATCTGCGTAGACAATTTTTATACCGGAACCAAACGCAACATCGAACACCTGTGGAGCAATCCGGCGTTTGAACTGATCCGCCACGACATCACCCATCCGCTGCTGCTGGAGGCCGACGCGATCTACAATCTGGCCTGTCCGGCTTCACCGATCCATTATCAGAACAATCCGGTGGCCACCGTGCAGACCTGCGTGGTCGGCGCGCTGAACATGCTGGGGCTGGCAAAACGGCTCAACGTGCCGATTCTCCAGGCCTCCACCAGCGAAGTCTACGGCGATCCGGTGGTGCATCCGCAGACCGAAAGCTATCGCGGCAACGTGAACTGCATCGGCCCGCGCAGCTGCTACGACGAAGGCAAACGCTGTGCCGAAACCCTGTTTTTCGACTATCACCGCGAGTGGAGCGTGCCGATCAAGGTGGTGCGCATTTTCAACACCTACGGCAGCCGGATGCGGCCGGACGACGGACGGGTGGTCAGCAACTTCATCGTGCAGGCGCTGAAAGGCCTTCCGATCACCATTTACGGCACCGGCAGACAGACCAGAAGTTTCTGCTATGTGGACGATCTGATTGACGGAATGGTCCGGATGATGAACTCTCCGGAATCGTTCACCGGCCCGGTGAATCTGGGAAATCCGGTGGAGTTCACCATGCTGGAACTGGCCACCACCATTCTGGAACTGACCGGGTCGCGCAGCGAACTGGTGTTTGAGCCGCTGCCGGAGGACGATCCGATCCAGCGGCGGCCGGACATAACGCTGGCGCAGAAAAACCTGAACTGGAAGCCGACCACGCAACTGCGCGACGGGCTGCAAAAAACCATCGAATATTTCAAAACCATTATCTGAGTCGAAAAAAAATGAATCAGCCGGCCGCAAAATTTTCCGCCGCCGAGATCCTCGCGGTCACCGGCGGCACAGTGATCAACAATGTTGAATTGGACGGAGTTTTTTCCGTCGCCACCGACAACCGCGCCGACTGCTCCGGTGCCGTTTTCATCGCCATCAAGGGAGAATTTTTCGACCCGCATGACAACCTTGGCAAAGCGACGGCTAACAACGCCGCCGCCCTGTTGATCGAAAAACGCGCCGCCGAACGGGTCGATAAAAGCTGGCGCATTCCGGTGATCGCGGTGGACAGCACCCTGCACGCCTACTGGGCGCTCGCCAAGTTTCACCGTCTGCGGTTCAAAGACCTCAAGGTTGCCGCGCTGACCGGCAGTGTCGGCAAAACCAGCGTCAAGGAGATGACCCGCGCCATCTGCGCCGCCGCCTGCGCCGCCCCGGAAATCGAAGTTCTCGCCACCGTCGGCAACACCAACAACCACTTCGGAGTTCCGGCCAATCTGCTCCGGCTCACGCCGCGCCACCGCTATGCGGTGATCGAGCTGGGAACCAGTTCGCCGGGCGAGATCGCGCCGCTGGCGGCAATGACGGCGCCGAACGCGGCCGCGGTAAACACGATCGCCGCCTGTCACCTGGAAAAACTCGGGTCGCTCGACGGAGTGGCGGAGGAAAAAGGTTCGATTTTTTCCGCGCTGCCGCCGGACGGCACGGCGGTGTTTCCGGCCCGCTGTCACGGCACGGCCATTCTGCGGAAGCACGCCGGAAACCTGAAGACTCTGCGCTTCGGTGAAAACGGCGACGTGACGGGGCGCTATCTCGGCGGCAGTCTTGCCGGAAGTTCGATTGAACTCATCTGGCGCGACGGCGAAAAATGTCATATTGACTGGTCGCTTTCCGGTCCGCATCAGGCCGCCAACGCCGGCTGCGCCGCCGCTTTGGCCGCCGCGCTGGGCATCGACCGGCCGACCATCGCCCGTGGACTCGCCGCCGCCGCCCTGCCCGGCATGCGAATGCTGGTGCGCGAATTCAACGGTGCAAGCTGGGTGATCGACGCTTACAACGCCAATCCGGAAAGCATGGCCGCCGCGCTGGACTGGCTCGGAGAATTCACCCCGCCGGAAAAGTTTCTGGCGGTGCTGGGCGATATGCGCGAACTCGGTGGATTCGAGCTGGAAGGCCACCTGAATGTATTGAAAAAAATGACGGAAAAGTTTCCGCATTCGGCCGCGGTGCTGGTCGGCGGCCACATGGCCGAGGCCGCCGCGCAGCTGCCGCCGGAATTAAAAACGACGTGGCGAATATTCAAAACCGCCGAGGACGCCCAAACGACCGTCGCGGAAATGGCGAAACCGGGCTTTACCGTGCTGATCAAAGCGTCGCGCGGGACGGCGCTGGAAAAAACGCTTCCGGCGGAGGTGGCGAAATGAACACGGACTTTTCCGAACGGCTCGCCGAGCTGGAAAACCTGATCGATAAATCGCATCATACGCTGATTTTCACCGGCGCGGGGATCTCGACGCTGTCCGGAATACCGGACTTTCGCAGTCCGAACGGGGTATACTCGGAAAAATGGCACGGGCTGGACGTTGAAGAGGTGTTGTCCATCGACTTTTTCAAACAGCACCCGGAAATTTTTTATGAATGGGCCAAGCCGTTCGTCTATTCTCTGGAAAAATATCAGCCGAACGTGGTTCACCGGGTGGCCGCAAAATTGGAGGCACTCGGCCTGTGTCAGGGCGTCTACACCCAGAACATCGATCGGCTTCATCAGCGCGCCGGCAGCAAACGGGTTTACGAACTGCACGGCAGCGCTGCGAATTATCACTGTCTCGACTGCCGCCGGAAATTTCCGGACACCGAAATCGACCCGGCGGTCAAACGCGGCGAAGTCCCGAAATGCGCCAAGTGCGGCGGACTGCTGAAACCGGACATCGTATTTTACGGCGAACCGCTCGATGAAGAAATGCTCGGAAACGCCGACCTCGAACTGCGCCGCACCGATCTTCTGCTGGTTCTGGGCAGCAGTCTGACCGTGTATCCGGCGGCGGCGATGCCGGAGATCACCGCCCGTTCCGGCGGAAAAGTGGTGATCGTAAACGCCCAGCCGACCAGACTCGACCGCCTGGCAAAACTCCGGTTCGACGATCTTGAACTGGTGTTCGCCGCGCTCGAATCCCGCTACGGAGGAGACTGACCGCCATGGCCGGAGAGGAATTTTTTCTGATCGGGAAACGACCGCTGACCGATGCGGAGGCAACATGCAGTCGGATTTTTCTTGACTTCGACGGCAACCACCCGCGCCCGGTCGCCTACTCCGTCGCCCCCAGCGAGGCGAAGCTCAACACCGACAGCATTGAACGCATTCTGGCCACCTTGAACGAAGTTTTTTTCGAGCGGCAGATAAAATTTGTGGCCGACCAGCCGGACGGCGGAAATTATTCCACCATCTTTGTCAACGATCCGCCGTCGGAGCCGTCGCCCGCCCCCGGCGAAGCCGTGGACATCGCCGCCGAAGAGGTCGCCCCCGATTCCGGCGCAGCTCAACAACCCGAAAAGGACGACTTTGAACAGCGGCTGATCGACGCCATCGCCGCCGAAGCCGAACGCCTGATCCGCGAAAAACAAAATCGCTGAAACTCTCCGCGCGCCGCCGCCAAACCCGAACGGATTTTGCATTTGCGATTTTTTCGTGTATATTATTTGGCATTATGAAAAACTGCAAAAATTATGTCGAAATCATGGACACCACACTCCG
>JAEWSS010000188.1 GCA_023459755.1 Verrucomicrobiota bacterium
CTGCGCCATCTTAGTGCGCAACAACAAGATCGGAATAGACCTGCGCGAGGCGCTGATCACGGTCGATCCGCGGCTGGCCTCGATGGTGGTTTGGGAGGGCAACGAAACCCTCGGCAGTGAAAAACTGATCTCCGGCATCCTCGCACTGCTGGTCGCCGCCGGACATCCCGGCGACACCGTGAGTTTTGCGGCCGCCGCCATGAATCCGCCGCTGACCGCGCTGACCGACCGGCCTGATATTCTAAATGAGTTGACCCGCCAGTTGACGCTCGGCGGCTTTCACGGCGCAATTTCATGGATACTCGACCGCATCGACCGCGCGCAATGCGACTGTTTTTCCGACGGCAACGCCGAACTGCTGTTGAAACTCGCACGCGACTTCGACACCGCCTCCGGCGCTTCACACGACACAATCGCCTTCCGCGACGCCGCCTGGAATTCCACAAAAAGCGATCTCGCGCTGGCCGGGAAAATCCGGCTGATGACCATCCACCACAGCAAGGGACTGAGCTTTGACGTAACCTTCACCGCGCTTAAAGAGAATAATTACAACGTCAACTGGAATTCCCCCGATCTCAACGATTTTGTGGTGAAAACCGACGGCGCCGGCAATGTCGAGTGGTTTCTCGACGCACCGCGGCCGGAGGGCATGCTGATTCCGGAGATCCGCGACGCCGTCAACGAATGTCATAACGAAGCGGTGTTTGAAGACCTCTGCAATCTGTATGTTTCACTGACCAGAGCAAAACGCCACGTCTGCGTGCTTCTGCCGCCGGCCGCCGGCGACGCCGACAAGGCGTTCCGCGCCAGCAGTTTCGTCCACCGTGGACTGTTTATGGCCGAAACACCGGATGAACAGTTGGAAAAATGCGACGATTGCGAAATACTGCGGATCGGCGACGCCTGGTGGCTGGAACAGCGGCAGAAGGATTTGCCGCCCAATAGAAAACTCCGGATCGATTTTGATGCAGCCCCCATCCGGCGACTGCCCCGCGTGGAGCCGTCGGCACACGATATGTCGCTCCGCCGTCTGTTGACGCCGCCGGTTCCCGGCGCCGCCGCCACAGAACTCGGCACAAAACTCCACGACCATCTTGAAAAACACGGCCTTGACCGCGCGGCGCAGCCGGAGGTGGAAAAACAGCTTGCAATCTGCCGGACAAATCCGGAAATCGTGCAGCTGATCGCGGCAAAAGACTGTTGGACGGAAAAGTCTTTTGAGGTGGAACTGGATGGAAAATGGGTGAGCGGCCGCTTCGACCGAGTAAATTTCCAACGCAGCGCCAATGGTAAAATAAGCGGTGCAATATTGATCGACTACAAGTCCGATCAGTGCGAATCGCCGGAAGAACGCGCCAATGTTTACACCGAACAGCTCGCGATCTACCGCCGCGCGCTGCAAAAACTGCTCGGTCTGTCGGCCGATGACGTAAAAACCGCGCTGATTTTCACCGCGTCCGGCCGCGTCGTCAAAGCGTGAGCAACCCACCGTCAAAAAGTGGACAAATCAACGTAAACCCGCACACATCACTCATTTTACCGGATCGCAGTTGAAAAAATCACGACCGGATGTAAAGTATCGGCGGAAAAACAGCTACCGCGTTCCGCCGTCAGAACGGCGGAAAAACAATATCGACGCAAATAATGAACGGCTTTATTATGGAAAAAGAATTATTGTCGCTGCTCGCAAAACTTACTCTCGATGAAAAAATATCACTCTGCCACGGCGCCACCTGCACCGAGGTCGCCGGCGTTCCGCGCCTCGGCATCAAAAGTCTGGTGATGAACGACGGACCGCAGGGCGTTCGCATGGAGGACGGCCGCACCGCCACCGCACTGCCGTCCGGCATGACGCTGGCCGCCACGTTTTCACCCGATCTCGCCGCCGAATACGGCGCACTGGTCGCCCGCGAATGCAACTGCAACCATATCAATTCCATTCTCGGTCCGGGCCTGAATCTGATGCGCACGCCAATGAACGGCCGCAACTTTGAATATTTTGGCGAAGACCCGCTGCTGGCCGGGAAAATCGCCGCCGGATATATCTCCGGATGTCAGAGCGAAAAAGTGGCGGCCACGCCGAAACACTTGGCGCTCAACAATCAGGAAATCTGCCGCACCACCGGTAATTCGATCTGCGGGAAATCCGTCATGCGCAATCTTTATCTGCGAAGTTTTGAAATTCTGACCCGCGAGGCAAAACCGTGGATGATGATGAGCAGCTACAACCGGATCAACGGCGTGGACGCCGCGGCATGCGAATACACGCAAAACACCGTCATCAGAGGCGAGGCCGGATTCGACGGCGTGATGGTGTCCGACTGGGGCGGCCTGCACGACACGGTCCAGTCGGCGCTCCACGGTACCGATCTGGAAATGGGCTCCGGTCATTTCTCCGCCGAACTCAAGGCGAAAGTCACGTCGGGAGCGGTTCCGATGGCGGTGCTGGACAACATGGTGCTGAACATGCTGCGTCTGTTGTGGCGAACCGGATGCATTGAGCACACCGGATTCGTTCCCGGCAAAGCCGAAGCAAATACGCCGCGGCACCGTGCCGTTGCCCGCAAAATCGCGGCGGCCGGAACCGTTCTGCTTAAAAATGAAAATGGAATACTGCCGCTTGACAAAACAAAAATCAAGCGAATATTGGTGACCGGCCCCAACGCCGACTACACCCACTGCATCGGCGGCCTGGAAAACTGCGGCGGTTCCGGCGCGGTTCACCCGGACTACGAAATAACTCCGCTGGCCGGGCT
>JAEWSS010000189.1 GCA_023459755.1 Verrucomicrobiota bacterium
ACCTTCGAGGCCCGCGGCTACACCGCGTGGGACCCGACCAGCCCCGCATTCATCAAACGCGGACTCAACGGCGCCACCCTCTGCATCCCCACCGCGTTCTGCGCCTACACCGGCCAGGCGCTCGACCAGAAGACCCCGCTCCTGCGCTCCATTCAGGCGCTGGACAAGGCCGTGGTTCGCATGATGCACATTTTCGGTGAAAACGGCGGCAAGAAGCCGGTCATCACCCTCGGCCCGGAACAGGAATATTTCCTGATCGACAAAACTTTCTATCTGGCCCGTCCCGATCTGGTTCAGACCGGACGCACCCTGTTCGGCGCTCCGCCGCCGAAACATCAGCAGCTGGAAGACCACTATTTCGGCGCCATCCGCCCGCGCATTCTCGCTTTTATGAGCGAAGTGGAGGAGGAACTCTGGAAGCTCGGCATTCCGGCCAAGACCCGTCACAATGAAGTGGCTCCGGCGCAGTTTGAACTCGCGCCAATGTTCGAGGAACTGAATCTGGCGGTGGACCACAACATGCTGGTCATGGAAGTGCTGCGCCAGACGGCCGACCGGCACAACATGGTCTGTCTGCTTCACGAGAAGCCGTTCGCCGGCATCAACGGGTCGGGCAAACACAACAACTGGTCGATCTCCTACGGCGACATCAATTTGCTCAACCCCGGCAACGACCCGCACCAGAACGCGATCTTCCTGACCACGCTCTGCTCGGTGATCCGCGCGGTTGACATGCACAGCGACATGCTGCGCGTTTCGACCGCCGGCGCCGGAAACGACCATCGTCTCGGCGCAAACGAAGCACCGCCGGCCATCATCTCAATCTTCCTCGGCGAACAGCTCACCGACATCATCGAACAGATTGAAAAAGGCGAGGTCAAGTCCAGCCGTCACGGTGACATGATGCGGATCGGCGTCGATACCATCCCGCTGCTGCCGCGCGACGCCACCGACCGCAACCGCACCAGTCCGTTCGCCTTCACCGGCAACAAGTTCGAGTTCCGCGCCCCCGGCTCCAGCCACAGCTGCGCCGGCCCGAACGTGGTAATCAACACCATTGTCGCCGAGTCGATCGACGCCATGTGCGACGAACTTGAAAAGTTCACCGACAAAGACTTCAACACCCAGCTTCAGGCGCTGCTCCGCAAGGTGATCCGCGCCCACAAGCGCGTGATCTTCAACGGCGACGGCTATACCGCCGAATGGCTCAAAGAGGCCGAAAAGCGCGGATTGACGAACCTGCCGACCACGCTCGACGCAATCAAGCCGATGCTCGATCCCAAAAACATCGAGCTGTTCGACAAATACCGCGTGCTCTCGCCCGACGAAATGAAGTCGCGTTACGAAATCTTCCTTGAAGAGTACGAACGCAAAGTCCGCATCGAGGGCGAACTCGCCCTGACCATGGCCCGCACCATGATCTACCCGGTGGCCAACAGCCAGCTCAACCGGCTGGCCGGCACCGTGGCCGGACTCAAGGCCGCCGGCGTAAAGTCCGGTTTGGAGAGCAGCAAACTCGCGATGGAGAAGATCGGCGAACTGGCCGACCGGCTCTGCGCAGACTCCCGCGCTCTGGAAGCCGCACTCGCCGAAAGCTGCCCGGTGAAGATCCTTGAGGCGCTTCACCAGCTGCGCGAAGCCGTCGATCACCTCGAAAAACTGGTGGACGACGAACTTTGGCCGCTGCCGAAGTACCGCGAAATGCTCTTCATCTACTGACGAAGAAAAATCGGACCGGCGTCCCCAAAGGACAAAGGTCCGGTATTCTCACCCGGTGTCGAGCCGGACGGAAACTGACCGGTGGATCCGGAGACGGGTCCTCCGTCCGGCTCGACGCATTTTTTAACCGCGCCCCGGTCTTTTCAATTTATCATTTTACTATGAGCGACCCAATCCCACATGAATGCGGCATCGCGCTGCTGCGGCTACTGAAGCCGCTCGACTACTACCGACGCAAATACGGTTCGCTGTTCTACGGCTATCAGAAACTTTCTCTGATGATGGAAAAACAGCACAACCGCGGACAGGACGGCGCCGGACTCGCCGGATTGGCGCTGGATGTGCCGTCCGGATTCCCCTATTTTTTCCGCGAACGGTCGAACTCCGCAATGCCGTTGAAAAGTCTGTTTGACACCGTCAACCTCTCGCTGGCCGACTTCGCCGCGAAAAACGGCGACCGCATGGACGACGTCGCCTTCGTCAAAACCCACGCCAGATTCTGCTCCGAAATCTACCTCGGCCATCTCCGCTACGGCACCTTCGGCCGCAACGACCTCGAAGCCTGTCACCCCTTTGTCCGTGAAAGCGCCTGCCGCTCGCGCACACTGCTGATCGCCGGAAATTTCAACCTCACCAACGTCGCCGCGCTGTTCCGCCAACTCAATTTGTCCGGTCACCACCTGATGCGCTATTCGGACGGCAACGTTATGCTTCATCAGCTCGGCCACTATCTCGAAGCGGAAAACAATCTGCGGCTGAACCGCTATTCGCGCGGCTGTAAAACCTCACCCGACGAAATCATGCGCCGGGTGGAGGAGGAGATCGACACCGCCGCAATCCTCCGCAACGCCTGCGCCAACTGGGACGGCGGATTCGTGGTCGCCGGAATCATCGGCAGCGGCGACTCCTTCGTGATCCGCGACCCGAACGGCATCCGCCCCTGCTACTATTACTGCGATGACGAAATCGCCGTGGCCGCCAGCGAGCGCCCGCCGATCCATACCGCGTTCAACGTCCCGTGCGAACTGATCCGCGAACTGCCGCGCGGCAATGCGCTGATCGTGAGGCGCAACGGAAAGGTCGCGGTTGAGGAGTGCATTCCGCCCGCCGCGCCGGCCGGATGTTCGTTTGAGCGCATCTATTTTTCCCGCGGGAACGACCGCGACATTTATCAGGAACGCAAAGCTCTCGGCCGTCACCTCACTCCGGCCGTGCTGAACGCGGTGGACAACGACATTGAAAACACCGTTTTCTCTTTTATTCCGAACACCGCCGAAGTCGGATTTCTCGGCCTTAAAGAGGGACTTCAAGACCGCCTGGCCAACCTGCAGTATGAACTGATCCGCAAACTTGCCCCCGGAGACAACGCCAATCTGCAGCGAATACTGGCCATGCGCGTGCGCTGCGAAAAAATCGCGGTCAAGGACGCCAAACTGCGCACCTTCATCGCCGACAGCATCAACCGCCACGAACTGATCGGACACGTTTACGACACCACCGACGGCGTGGTTCGTCCCGGCGTGGACAATCTGGTGGTGCTGGACGACTCCATCGTCCGCGGCGCCACGTTGCGCGACTCCATTCTCCGGATGCTCGCCCGGCTGCGGCCGAAACGCGTTGTGGTCGTCTCCACCGCGCCGCCGATCTGTTATCCGGACTGCTACGGCATCGACATGGCCAGCCTGGGTGAGTTCGTCGCCTTCGAAGCCGCCGTCCGGATGCTCCGGCGCCGCGAAAAAGCCGACATGCTGAAAGCCATCATGATCGAAGCGCAGAAACAGCTCGCCCTGCCCGACCATCAGCAAATCAACGCGGTAAAGCCGCTTTATCAGGAATTTTCAGCGGAGGAACTCAGCGCGGAAATCGCCGATATTCTGAAACCGGAGGATTTTCCAGCCGACTTGAAAATCATTTATCAGTCGCCGGAAGACCTGAAACTGTGCTGCCCCAACCATCGCGGCGACTGGTATTTCAGCGGCAACTACCCGACCCCCGGCGGCAACCGCGTGGTCAATCAGGCGTTTGTGAATTACATGAACGGCGTTACCGGACGCGCTTACTGAATCCGGGCGGAAACTTCGGACGGAACCGGCGCGGACGTGCAGTATTTGATAACAAGTCCGGCAAGCTCGCGCGGGCAAATCCAATTTAGATTAACCGTTTTTCCGTCCGCGGCCACCTTCAATCCGGAGACCAGTTTTGCGGCAAGCGCCCGGTCGTCCGGCATCAGCGCCGGAATCATGGTGACGGCGAGCATCTGAAGATTGACCGACATGGCGGCGGCGGTTTTGACGTCGGCACAGGAAACCCGGCCGATGACCTCCACCGATTCCGCATCGGTGAAATGTGCCGACAACAGCACCAGGTCCACCCCGCGAACGAATGCCGCGGCGGCGGGAAAACGCGACGGCGTAAGTGACGCCAGCAAAAACGCGTCGTCCGGCGCACCGGAGAACGCCGCCGGAACCGCCGCCGAACCGGATTTTCCGGACAACAGTCCGGTTCCGGTCGCAAGATCGCCGACAAAAAACACATCAGGTTCAAGCGCTATCGCGGCCGGCTCGAACGAGCCGCGCAGTTTGCGGTTCACGCTTTCAGCCGGGAAAACCGCCGCCGGAGCGCCGTCCGCCGCCGTCCGCCGCAGTACGGTTCCCGACGAATTTTCAAGCATTGAGAAAAAATCTTTCGGCTCCAGACCGCCACGCAGCAGAAGACGCTGATTCTTAGGATGCAGCGGCTCGTAAAAGGCCACCGCCGCACTGGAAAAATCCTCAAAGTCCTCCGAAAAGTCATAAAATCCGCCGGCGGAGGCGACAAGTTTTGAATTGAGTTCGCGCAGATCGTTTTCCAGCCAGCTGCCGCGAATCGCCGCAAGGTCGGCATAACCCACCAGCGCGGGTGAACCGGAAATATATTTGAAAAGCACGTCGGATTCAACGCCGCACAGGAACAGCGGCAGACAGCACAGCACGCAAAAAAACTTTACCATCCCTCGTCCTCCATGCCGGTCAGACGGTCGTCCGCCGCGGCGTCGGCCATTTTCTTTTTCAATACTTCGACCAGTCGGCCGGCCAGACCGCCGTCGACTTTGACATTCCAGCGCAGAACGCCCTTACCGGACTGGATTTTCGGCAGCGCCAGAAGTTCGTCCGCCAGCCCGCGGTCTTCGGAGAAAAACATCGTGACACCCAAAGTGTAAAACGCCTCCAGCACGCCGCGCAACGACTTCGGATCTTCGGTATGCCATACGCTCGACACGGCGAAAGCGTCTTCATAAAAGATCACTTCGCCGTCCACTCCGGACGTCCCGCCGAACAATGCGGCAAACTCCCGACGTTTCGGAAACACCAAATGACAGGCCGCCGCCGCATTATGCTCCGGCTTATCCGGAAAAAGACGGCCCGGGCCGTCGGCGCAACGCAATTTCCAGTCCTCAATCGCCGACTCCTCTCCCGCCCAAGCCAGATCGGAACCTGAAAACATCAGCACATAGGGCCGAACTCCAAGCTCCTTTTTATTTAGACAAACAATTGCGCCGTCGGTTCCATTTTTGAGCAAAAAATTTTCACTGTTTTCGCCGGCGGCCGCCACCGCCAGCGGCGCA
>JAEWSS010000190.1 GCA_023459755.1 Verrucomicrobiota bacterium
GTTTACGCCTACTGCGGTTTTCCTCGCAGTCTCAACGCTTTGAATACGTTCAAAACCCTGCTTGACGAGCGCGGAAATAAAGACGCCGCCGGCAGTTTTCCGGGGGCGCGTCCGACTGGAAAGAGCATCGACTTCGGCACGGAAAACCAGACAAAACTCTGCGGCGCTCCGGTCAAAGGAGGACTTTTCGAGTTTGCTCCGGCGATTGACGAATATCTGAAAGCGCATCTTTTCGGTGACATTTTCGCCCGTGACAATGTGGATTGGAAAACGCGCGAACTCGCCACGGTCGGCATGTTGGCCGCAATGAAAAACGTCGAACCGCAATTAAATGCCCATGTCGGAATCGCCAGACACAACGGCGTCACCGAAGCGCAGATCGCGGAACTTCTTGCCATCGTCCGCGACGAGGTGATGGGCGGAGCGAACACCAGCACATTTCCGCTCGGCAACGAAAATACCGCCTACGCCCAATACTTCAGCGGCCGGTCATGGCTCGCTCCGCTGACGCAGGATAAAGCGCTAGGAGTCCCGGTTTTCAACGTCACCTTTGAGCCCGGATGCCGCAACAACTGGCACAAGCACACCGGGGGGCAGATGTTGATCGCGGTCGGCGGCGTCGGGTATTATCAGGAGCGCGGCCGGGCGGCGCGGCGTCTGGTCGAGAGCGACGTGGTGGAAATCGCACCCGGCGTCGAACATTGGCACGGAGCCGCACCGGACAGCTGGTTCGCCCATCTCGCGGTAGAGTGCAATCCCGCGACCAACAAAAATACCTGGCTCGAACCGGTGAACGACGCAGATTACGCAACGGCAACGCAAAACCAATAACCCGAAAGGCGCACCGCTTATCATGAAATCATTTTTTAGATTTTGCTTAGCTCTGTTGTGCGGGCCTGCGGCGTTCACGGCGCTGGCGGCGGAACTTTCGCCGGAATCCGCGGCGTTTCTCGCGGCTCGCCCGAACGATGCGCAAATTCACATGGCGAACTCGGTGCGCCAAGCCATAAACGGAGATTTCACCGCCTTGGAACGCGCCCGCGCCGCCATGCGAAACGATACTCCGCCACCGGAGGGGATTCGCGTGGCAAACACCACCGTTTCGGGGCGAAACATCCGTTTTTACCAACCGGATGCGAGTATGAGCGCAAGCATTGTCCTTTATTTGCACGGCGGCGGTTGGACGGTGGGTGGAATCGAGGGAAGTTCGCGACTCTGCGGCGATCTGGCCAAACGTCTCGGCATGGATGTCGCCACGCTGGATTACCGTCTTGCGCCGGAAGCGAAAGCCCCCGCCGCACTGGATGATGTGCTGGCGGCGGCGGCACAGTTGCAAAAACGCGGCTATCGGAGGATTTATCTTGCCGGCGACAGTGCGGGCGGGAATCTCGCGGCGGCCGCCGCGTGGAAACTGCGTTCAAAAATTGCGGGGATCGTGCTTTTTTATCCGGTGACACTGGCCAGGAACGACCAGTCGGAATCATGGCGCACCTATGGCCGCGACTTCGGGTTGGACGGCGAATTGATGGAGGCGTTCAACGCCGCTTACGCGCCGGGAAAATTTGCGGACGATCCGGCGGTATCTCCCTTGCTGGCAACGGAGTTCGCGGGCTATCCGGCCACGCGGATTGTCGCGGCGGAGTGCGATGTCCTTCGCGATCAGGGCAAAGCCTTCGCCGAAATACTGGAGAAACATCATATCGCCGTCGAATACACACTTGTGCCCGGCGCGCTCCATGCCTTTATGACCTATCCCGACATGGAGCTGGCCTACCAAACCGGGCTGAACGCGGCAGTCGACTTCATTCAAAAACAGGGGCAAAAAGCCATGACTCAAGTGACCGGGGAAAGTATTGTGCGGCTGTCGGTTATAACCGTCGATCCGGCGCGACTCGAAGAATATCTGAAGTTTGCCGCCGAGTGCGGGCGTATTTCGATGGCGGAAGAACCGGGCGTGCTGATGATGTATTCGATGGCGGACAAACTTCAACCGAACCGGATTACGATTCTGGAGATTTACGCCGACAGCGACGCCTACAAAAAACACATCAAGACCGCGCATTTTCAGAAATACAAACAGGGAACTTTGCCGATGGTTCAAAAGCTGGAACTGCTCGACCAGACGCCGCTTGTTCCCGAAATGAAAATGAAATAGAGTTCGCAATTCAAAGCGAATACCAGCTGATGCATCGCGATGAGGTAAATCAAGGCGAACCGGACAAAAGACCTTCCCGGAGCCTCGGAAAGTTCCCAACCCGGATGTTGAAAACTGGTTACGATTTTGTCGATTTCATTTCGCTTCAGGATATAAAAAGCGCTGTTTTTTGATGAGCAATGAATCGCCATATCTCCGAACGAAAAGCCGAAGGCGTCAAACTTTTGCCGTTTTCGGCTTTTTCGTTTCGCCGTAATGCATTGTGCAAATGGGAGGACGGCCCTGCACTTACGAAAGCAGTTTATCAATGATTTCATAATGTTTTACGATCGCCGTATGAATTGCTTCAGGATTGTCTTCCGACAGCCCCGAAAGAATTTGTGCATGAGCCTTGCGGAGAGCGCAAAGATCTTCGTCCGAAGCACGTTGGAGCGCACTGTCAATCCAGCGGCGATAAACACTCAGGAGCGACTCCATCAGGAAAATCATCATTGCGTTTCCGGTGGCGCTCACCAGAAAGTAATGAAATTCCCTGTCCAGTTCAACCTGCCGATCCGGAGGAGCGGCTTCAAATGCCGCAAGGATTTTTTCCGCATCCATGAGTCTTTGTTTTTTTTCCGGATTCTGCAAAACCATGGCGCAGACGGTCTGTTCCATATAGAATCGAAAAGAGAGAATATCCTTCTGTGTCATTGTCCGCATGGAAAGCATCATGTCGATGACATCCGCCAGGTTGCGCGTCATGTCGCAGACGATGTAGTTCCCCGATCCCTGACGACTTGCCGCGATTCCCATGTTTTCGAGGATGCGAAACGCTTCGCGCGTTGAGTTTCGGCCGATGCCAAGTTCGGCGGACAGCACCCGCTCTGTCGGCATTCGACTCCCCGTCTTTAATTCGCCGCTCTCGATTTTCGCGCGGATGTATTCGATTACTTTTTGATATTCCCGATTTGATTCCCGCATGAAGTCACCTTAGATGAATTTTGCCATGAAGGACGCCGAAATAACCGTCAGAAGTCCGGTTACAACAAGGGACAGACTGCTGATCGCACCCTCGATTTTTCCCATTTCCATCGCCTTGGACGTCCCGATGGCGTGAGACGATGTGCCGATGGCGACTCCCCGTGCGACAGGGTTTCGGATTCCGGCCGTCCGGCAGATTGGTTCGGCAAAAATATTACCGAGAATTCCAGTCACAATGATAATGGCCACGGTAATCGTCACATATCCGCCCAGTTCTTCGGAAACGCCGATTCCGATTGCCGTGGTGATTGATTTCGGCAAAAGGGTCACATACTCGGCGTGTTTCAGTTGGAAAAGATGCGACAGAAAGAAAACACAGAGCGCGCTGGTCACAACGCCGGAGCCGATTCCGGCCGCAAGCGCTTTCCAGTTGTTTTTCAGAAGTTGAATATTTTCATAAAGCGGAATGGCCAAACAGATGGTCGCGGGAGTCAGAAGCCAGTTGAGAAATTCCACGCCTGAGTAATATGCTTTGTAATCGATTTTTCCGAATTTCAACACCGCAATGACCATCAGAATGGAAATAAGCAGCGGATTCAGAATGGCGAATCCGCTTTTTTTCCGGATTAAACATCCGACTCCATAGGCAAAAATACTCATAACGATTCCGAAAAAGGCGGAATTCTGAAGAAAACTGTTCAATTTTCTCTCCATTGGCTGAGCGGTTTTCTGATTTGAATGACCGTTTGCGTCACGCGCCCGGAAATCACCATGACCGCAATCGTGGTGATAACCGTAATAATGCCGAACGGAATAAGCATCCCTTGGAACGCATCCCACGATTCAAGCAGTCCGACCGCCGACGGGATAAACATCATCGGCATGATTTCAATGAGAAAATACCCCGATTCCCGGACGTCACCGAGTTTGACGATCCCGGCTTGCAGCAATGAAAAGAGAAGCAGAAGACCGTAAATGCTGGACGGAACCGGCAGCGGCAAAAGTGTGTGAAAAAGTTCCCCTAAAAACGAAACGGCTAAAATGATTCCGACCTGACCGATGTATTTCATGCTATCCTGACTTTCTATTCTTCCGCAAATTGGTGCTACCAATTATAAATATAACACTCAAATCATTTTTTTCAAGGAGCATTTCACCATTACGAGGTGCTGATTCGGCATCTCGGCTGGAGCGGCGCGGGGCAGATTATTGTTCCCGGCGTCTGGCCGGTCGGCGCGATCAGCGGCACAAAATACCCGGGAATGGCATTTCAACTCGGAAAAAACATAAAATAAAACAAAAACGCATTTGACTTACAGTAACTGTAAAGTTTACATTGACTGTCATACGGTCAAACGCAAATATTTTCAGCAGGAGACAGCCATTATGATTTGGAATTATATCGAAGACCCGGCGGATTTTCTCAAGCAATGCCGTCTTGCCGCTCCATTTATTGCGGAAGATAGCGACAATTTTTTGAAATAAGGATTTGAAAAATGAACTTAAAGACAATCGGATTATGGTCTCTTGCAATCGTCGGAGGAATACTCCCCGCAACTTTACCGGCGCAGAAACAAAGGATGCAGGTTATGGACAACAAAATCGTGAAACAGGAACTCACGCTGTCGCAGGAATGGGATAAAACCTTCCCGAAAAGCGACAAGGTCAATCACCGCAAAATCACCTTTGTCAACCGTTACGGCATTACACTCGCGGCGGATTTGTACGAACCGAAAAACATTTCCGGAAAACTCGCCGCCGTAGCGGTTTCGGGACCGTTCGGCGCGGTCAAGGAACAGTGCAGCGGACTTTACGCCCAGACGCTCGCGGAACGCGGATTCCTCACCATCGCCTTCGATCCGTCGTTTACCGGAGAAAGCGGCGGAACGCCGCGCCGCATGGCTTCGCCGGACATCAATACCGAGGATTTTCAAGCGGCGGTCGATTTTCTCTCCGTCCAGCCGAACGTCGATCCGGAAAAAATCGGCATTCTCGGCATTTGCGGCTGGGGCGGTATGGCGCTTAATGCCGCCGCGCTCGACACGCGCATCAAAGCGACCGTCGCCTCCACCATGTACAACATGAGCCGAGTCAATGCCAACGGCTACAATGACGCGGGCGACAGTGAAACATCCCGTCACGAGGCGCGCCAAGCGTTAAACGCCCAGCGCACCAAGGAATACGCACAGGGATTTTACGAACAGGCGGGCGGCGTGATCGAGCCTCTGCCAGCCGACGCGCCGCAGTTTGTCAAGGATTATTACGCCTACTATAAGACGCCGCGCGGCTATCACCAACGCTCCGGCAACTCCAACAACGGCTGGACGAAAACCGGATGCATGTCGTTCCTGAATCAGCCTATTCTGGCGTATTCCAAAGAGATCCGCTCGGCGGTGCTGCTGATTCACGGCGAAAAAGCCCATTCGCGCTACTTCAGCGAGGACGCCTACCGCGATATGACCAGCGACTCGCCGTATCGGGACAACAAGGAACTTTATATCGTTCCCGGCGCGGCGCACTGCGATTTGTACGACGGCGGAAAAAATCATGTAATTCCGTTTGATAAAATCGCTGAATTTTTCCGGAAAAACTTAAAATAACGAGGAGAATAGAAAAATGAAAAAAGTATTGATTCTTTCCGGCAGTCCCCGGCGCGGCGGAAATTCCGATGTTCTTTGTGACGAATTTGCCAAAGGCGCGGAATCGGGCGGTCACGCGGTCGAAAAAATTTTTATTAAAGACAAGACCATTCACTACTGCACCGGCTGCGGCGTCTGCAACAATACCCACGTCTGCGTCCAGAAGGACGACATGGCGGAGATTCTGGAAAAAATGCTTGCCTCCGACGTGATTGTGCTGGCTACTCCGGTCTATTTTTACAGCATGTGCGGGCAGTTGAAGACATTGATCGACCGCGTTGTTCCGCGCTACACAGAAATTGCCGACAAATCGTTCTATCTGATCGCGACGGCGGCGGAAGACGCTCCGGCCACTTTTGACGGGACGATCGCCGGTTTCCGCGGTCTGCTTGATTGCCTGCCCGGAGCGGTGGAAGGAGGAATGGTTTTGGGCGGCGGCGCGTGGCAAAAGGGAGAAATTCAAAACACCCCCGCCATGAAAAAGGCTTTTGAAGTCGGAAAAAACATATAACGTCGGAAATGATTTATCACAATATCGAAGAAACCCGCGTTCCTTCGATATTGTTCGGCATGATGATTGCTTTTACAGCCCCAGGCAGACGATGGCGAGGCCGCAGCACATCACCGTCGCTCCGGCGATTTCCGGGGCAAAACGCTCCATCCAGTTGATCCGCAGTGCATTCAATCCCATTACGCCGAGCGTAACCGCCGTCAGCATGGTCAGAATCGTGGCGATGCTGAACACCGTCGCCGTCAGCACGACGCTTGCCGTTCCCAGCACGGCGGACGCGGTCAGCAACGGCAGAAGCGCTTCGCACGGACCCAGCACGAAAATGATGAACACCACCCAGTACGAAAGGCTTTTCTCGTCGTTCCGGGCGTGGTCGTGCTCCATATCGTGCCGATGCGTTGTGACCGTGCCGTTGAGATGGACGTGCTTGTGTTCATGCGGACGCTTTTTCCAGCGGGCGTACAAGGCGTGAAGCAGAATCGCCGCGCCCATCCCGACCAGCGCGCAGGCGGCGATGTCGCCGCGCCATGATTCGACCAATTCCAACTGAGCGTCCGAAAGCAGTTCCGCAAAAAGCAGGAATCCAGCCGCCAGCAGAAGAGCGCTTCCAACGTGGCCGACGCCGCAGACCAGCGTCCACAATAACGTTTTGAACCATCCGTAGTTGCGACTTTTTGCAATGGCGATGAACGGCAGATAATGGTCCGGTCCGGTGACGGTGTGAACCACTCCCGTCACCACGGCGGTGAGCAGCAGAACGGACAGTGTCATTTCCGAATTCATGATTATTCTCCAAAGGTTTTTGCGGCGAGTTTCATTTTTTCGCGGACCGGCACGCCGAACGGACAGCGTTTTTCGCACGCGCCGCACTGGATGCACTCGGAGGCGTGATGTTCCAGAAGTTTGTAATGCTCCCGCACTGTTTCCGGCACGGAACCCTGCGCCAGCGCGAGATTCAAAAATTTGTTTACCTCCGCAACGCTGATCGCTTTCGGGCATGGAGCGCAGTGTCCGCAGTACATGCAGTGACCAGACCACGAACACTTTTCAAGTCCGGCAAGGACTGTCGAATAATCCTTATCCGCCTCGGACGCGAAGCACCAAGCGAGCGCGGCTTCGATTTCCGCAATTGAGCGGCACCCGACCATCACCGCCGCCACCGCCGGACGGGTCAGCGCGTAATGAAGCGCCTGAACCGGCGTCATCGCTTTGCCGAACATCGACTGGTCGGCTTTCAGCAAATCGCCGCCGGCATAGACTTTCATCACGTCGATTCCGATGCCGAGGCGTTCGCAGATGGTGTAAAGTTCCTCACGCTCGGAATTGAAGTTGTGATATTGTTTTTCGTAAACCTCGTCCGCCCAGAGTTTTTCGACATCCTCGCCCGGCGGCTGCATGTCGTAGCAGGGGTTGGCGGAGAACATCAGAACGTCGATCAGTCCGGTTTCCGCCGCCATTTTCGCCACGATCGGGTTGTGACTGGAAATACCGACAGCGCGGATTTTCCCGGCCGCTTTCAGCTCTTGGACGAAGTCGATAAACGGCGTATCAAAAATCGCGTGAAAATCCGCCATTTGATCGCAGTAGTGAATCATGCCGACATCGACATGATCTGTGCCGAGTCGCGTCAGCAGATCGTCGAAGGCGGCGCGGGATTCCGCGACGTTGCGGGTGCGTTCATACTGGCCGTTTTTCCACACCGAGCCGACGTGTCCCTGAACGTGGAAACGGTCGAAGCGCCCGGCAATCGCATGGCCGATGGCCGAACGGAGTTCCGGGTCGGAGGCGTAAATGTCGATGAAGTTGATGCCGTTTTCAATGGCAAAATCCATCATTTTTTTCGCTTCGGCGTGAGTTTTTCCGGCGAATCCCTCGCAACCGAGCGAAATCGCGCCCACTTCAATTCCGGTTTTGCCGAGTTGACGGTAAATCATTTGAACTCCTCCGCAATTTGTTTCATGAAAGCGGGAATGTCGATTTTCTGCGGGCAGTGTTTTTTGCATGCGCCGCAGTTTACGCAGGCCGAGGCTCTGGAGTCCTCGGGAATCACATGGTAGTTATTGCTGAAAACCCATTTGTTCCCGGAAATTTTATACTGATTGTAAAGTCCGAAAATTTTTGGGATTTCCACTC
>JAEWSS010000191.1 GCA_023459755.1 Verrucomicrobiota bacterium
CGGCGATCTTAAGCTCATGACATTTTTTGCCGCGGCAGATGCTCAACCCCATGTTGAATATCCACATGATAAGCATTGCGCTCAAAACGACTGCCGCACCGATGACGAATCCTTTGCTGAATTCGCCGTCGGACAATTGTTTGTACAGATCACACCAGAATTTCATGACGCGCGCTCCCTTTTTTTACCCGGTCACGCTTCTTCGTTTTCAGTCTCTTCGTGAGCCGGCTGATCCTCAATTTCCTGCATTGCCACATTCACCGAGGCCACCGTTACGCTGGCGGTATTTTCCACCAGCTCAATTACGGCGCGCTGGATTTGCTCTGCCACTTCATGCAGTTTGAAGCCGAAGAAAACATTGACCTTGAGTTCGATTACCACCTTGCTGGCGTCGTCGCTGTCCTTGAGAATGGCGATGGCGCGATCCTGCATTTTTCTGCTTCCCACCAAGTCGGCCAGATTGTCTACGATGCTGTTTCCTGCCAGTCGGCTTACACCGGGAACCCCAAGTGCCGCCCGACGGACCAGATTGGAAATCACGTTGTCATGCAGACAAATACTGCCGAGTTGCGAATCGCCGCCGGGAATGCCGTCGCGGAGTTCTTTTGCCGAGGTTTCGGCGTTGTGGCGAGTTGTTGTTTTCATGGTTGCGGTCTCCTCTATTTCTGCGCCGGAGCGCCGGCGTCGTCGGTTTTGCCGAGTTCCTGAGTCATGCGTTCAATGAATCCGGTGTCGTAGTGTCCGGCGATGAAATCCTTGTTGCCGAGGATCTGCTGGGCGAACGGAATGGTCGTCGCTATTCCTTCGACCACAAATTCATCCAGCGCGCGGCGACAGCGTGCCAGCGCCTGCTCGCGGGTGGAGCCTTTGACGATCAGTTTTGCGATCATGCTGTCGTAATACGGTGGAATGGTGTAGCCGGTGTAGGCGTGGGTGTCCACCCGGACGCCGATGCCGCCGGACGGTATGAACAGCGAAAGTTTTCCCGGATTTGGCGCAAAATTTTTGGCCGGATTTTCGGCGTTGATCCGGCATTCGATGGCGTGGCATTTTACGCCCACGTCGCGTTGGCGGAGCGAGAGTTTTTCGCCGGCCGCGATCCGGATCTGCTCAGAGATGATGTCCACGCCGGTGACCTCTTCGGTGACCGGGTGTTCGACCTGCACACGGGTGTTCATCTCCATAAAGTAGAACTCGTCCTTGCTGGTGAGCAGGAATTCGATGGTTCCGGCGTTGGTGTAATTGGCGGCCTTGGCCGCTTTGACCGCGGCCATGCCCATTTTGTCGCGCAGCTTCGGGTTGAGCGACGGGGAGGGGGACTCCTCGATCAGCTTCTGCTGACGACGCTGGATGCTGCAGTCGCGTTCGCCGAGGTGGATCACATTGCCAAAGTTGTCGGCGAGGATCTGGAACTCGATGTGGCGCGGATTGACGATGAATTTTTCCATATACAGCGCGCCGTCGCCGAATGCGTTTTCAGCTTCGCTTTTTGCCGCGTGGTATCCCTGAATCAAACTTGCGTCGGTATGGGCGATGCGCATGCCGCGTCCGCCGCCGCCGGCCGAAGCCTTGATGATGACCGGATAGCCGAGGGTGTGCGCGGTTTTGAGCGCATCGGACTCGCTGAGAATCAGTCCGTCGCTGCCCGGTGTGGTCGGAACTCCGGCGCGGCGCATGGTGTCGCGGGCGGTGTTTTTGTCACCCAGGGCGCGCATGGCTTCCGGCGTCGGGCCGATAAACGATATCTTGTGTTTGCGGCAGGCTTCGGCAAAATAGGCGTTTTCAGCCAGAAATCCGTATCCGGGATGGATGGCGTCAACGTCGCAGATGGCGGCCACACTGAGGATGCGGTCGATCAACAGATAACTGGCGTTGGGGGCCGCCGGCCCGATGCAGATGGCGGTGTCGGCGCATTTTACCGGCAGACTGTCGGCGTCCGCCTGCGAATAAACGGCCACCGTCTTGATGCCCATTTCCTTGCAGGCCCGAATGATCCGGAGCGCTATTTCACCCCGGTTTGCAATCAAAATTTTATTGAACATTGGGTTTCTCCGGCTATTCGATCACGAAAAGCGGCTGGCCGTATTCCACCGCCGTGCCGTCGGTGGTGAGAATGTCCTTGATTGTTCCGGCGGCTTCCGCCTTGACCTCGTTCATCACTTTCATTGCTTCGATGATGCAGACCACGCTTTCCGGCGTAACTTTGTCGCCGACTTTCACAAACGGCGAAGCGTCCGGCCCCGGCGACCGGTAGAACGTGCCGACCAGCGGCGAATTTATGGTGCGTGCCGGCGCGGACTGGGCGACCGGGGCGGGTTCCGCCGCGACCGGAGCCGGAGCCGCCGGTTGAGCAACCGCGGCTGTCGCGGCCGGAGCCGCGGTTACGAACGCCGGTGCCACCATGCCGGCCTGAATGGCCTGCACTTTGCCGCCGCCGCGTTTTATGCAGAGGTTGTAATCTTCGGCTTCCACCTTGAATTCGGTCAAATCATTGTCAGACATCAATTTGACGATTGCTTTTATTTCGTCGACATTCATAATTTCTGAATTCCTCAGGCTTGTGTGCCGAACCGGAAATGCCCGGCACCGTTTTTATTTGCGGTTCAAATATCCGGCCAGTCCGCGCAAGGCAAGCAGATAACTCGCTTCACGGAATCCGGCCACCACCCCGATGCATCCGGCCGCGGTGAGCGACTTCTGTCG
>JAEWSS010000192.1 GCA_023459755.1 Verrucomicrobiota bacterium
TCCTCGCTCACTGCGGCGGGATCGCCCTCGTAGGCGGCGCGAACGTCCTTCTTCATCACCTCGCGGATCTCCGGAATGGCGGTCATGAACGCGCGGACTTTTCCGTCGGCGCATTCGGCCAGACCGCAGACGCGGCACTTTTCGTCATGCTTTTCAAACCGCACCGCGGCGGTGATCAGATGGGTCAACTCCTCCTGAATTCCGCGCAGCAGACGACCGATAGCGGTACAGAGTTTTCCTCCGGCGTAGTCGCTCTCCTCGCGGTAGCCGGGAAAAACCACCTCCATCAGATGCTCGCACAACCGGATGATCTCCTTCTGATGCGGCAGACTGAAGTCTTCAAAAAGATTTATGGCGTGCCCGTCGGCATAACTTGCACAAAGCCTGGCGGCCAAATCCTCAAAATAACGGTCGGTAATATTTTCATCCATTCAAACCGCCCTCCGTTTCCGGGTTCATATATTTTCTCCGTACAAACTCAAATATGAATATGGTGGCGGCCTGCGCCGCGTTCAGCGACTCGAAACCGCCGGGCATCGGGATCGTCACCCGCCGCCCCGGAACATCCGGTTCCACGCCGTTGGCTTCGCCGCCGATAACCACCAGACTGCCGGCGAACAGATCGCCGGTCGTATAACAATTTTCGCCGCGGTGCGGATCGGTGATGAACATTTTTTCGTAGCCGTAACCGACCGCGGAAGACCGGGCGGTCTCAAGATCGGCAAACTCGCGCAGCCGCATCGAAAACTGCGCACCGAGCGCCGAACGCACCACTTTGTCGCTGTAAGGGTCCACCGAACCGGAGGTGTACCACAGCTCGTTCAGCCCGGCCGCCTTCGCGGTTCGGATGACCGTCCCGAAATTTCCCGGATCGCCCACCCGGTCAAGCACCGGAATAAACGGCGCGTCCGGCCTGCCCTCCGCGTCCGGCGGCCGCCGCAGCACGGTGAGTATCCCCTGACTGGACACGGTGGCGCCCAAACTCTCAATCTGAGCCGGAGTTACCTCAATAACCTCTCCGGTCAATTCAAACCCGACCTTCGCCTCCGGCGTCAGCAGCGTAAACTCCACCAGCTCCGGAACGCCGCTGAACACCTCGGAACAACAGCGCACCCCCTCCGCCACGCAACAGCCGGATTTTTTGCGTCCGTGCCGGGTGTACAACGAGCGCACCAGACTTTCCTGACGTCGGTTCAGCGGCATATGCGCCTCGGAATCATCACAGCGTATTGAGCACGGCGCGAGCCTGCTGGCGCCAGAATGCCTCCTGCATCCCGGTCAGCACTGCGGCGGCGTCATAACCGGACGCGGCGCGTTCCAGCATCTCCGCCGCAAGCTCGCGCTTGCCGAGCGCCAGATAAAGCCGGCCGGCGTTGAACCCGGCCTGCGCGGCAATCGCGGCCATCGCCGGATCGCTGTCCGCCGCAACCAACGCCGCAAACGCGGCGGCGGCGTCCGCCGAACGACCGGCCTGCTCAAGCAGATAGGCGCGGTTCAAACTGACCTGCGCGCGCTGTTCGGCCGGACACTCGGTGGCAAGCACCGCGTCAAGCTGCGCCAGCGTATCGTCATAATTCCCGGCGACAAAGCAGAGCGAGGCCAGACGCAGACGGGCGTCATTGCCGCGGACATCGTCGCCGTCATAGTCGGCCAAGGCGGCGACCAGCTCGGGCATGGTCACGGCCGAATTAAGCCGGTCGATCTCCGCATTATAATTCCTTACGCTGACAAACTCAAAAACACCCCACGCCGCCGCCAGCACCACCAGCACGGCGCCGCCCCAGCAGAAGGCCTTCCAATGCGTTGAAAAAAGATGTTCAAAGCGGTCGAAGTTGTCGAACAAAGTCGATGAAATCTGCGCATCGAGATCCCGGCGGGTGCGGTGGCGGGGTTGTCCGGGAACCGGCGGCGTGTATTTTTTGATTCTGCCCATGTTTTTTTGTCTTCCTTGATTTTAGTGGTGGGAAAAGATGCGTTCGGGGGCGTAGTACAGCGCCACCTTCAATTCATTGGCCCGTTTGATCACGTCGGCGTCGCGCAGCGATCCGGCCGGAGCGATGATCGCGGTGATTCCGGCGGCGGCGGCGACTTCAACACCGTCGGCGAACGGGAAAAAGCCGTCGGACGCCATCACCGCGCCCGCGAGTTTGCCTTCTCCGGTATATTTTGCGCCGAATTTGGCAACCGCCTGCTCAATCGCGCCGACCCGGTCCTGTTCGCCGGTGCCGACCGAAAGCGTCTGACCGTTGGAGGTGATCACCACGCCGTTGCTGCGCACGCTGAGGTTAACATACCAGGCGAACAAAAGATCGTCAAGCTGACGGCGGCTGGCGCGAAATTCGGACACCTGATGGCCGCAGCGACTGTTTTCCGCCTCGGCCGGCACCAGATCGGCGGTGCTGTGCAGACTGGTCATCAACGGCTCGGCGATAACCAGCGATCCGTCGGCCAGCAACTTGATCGTGCGGTTGACCGGGCCGCATTCACCGACAAACTTCGGCAGCAGCGTGGGATCGCCGCAGCGCAGAATGCGGATGTGCCGGTTGAGTTTATACGTCTCGCCGTCGCAGAACACTTCAAGCGCTCCGGCGGCGAACCCGGGAGCCACCACGCATTCGCAGAACGTGGACATGATCTCTTTCGCGGTTTCCACATCGACCTCGGTATTGAAGGCGATCACGCTGCCGAAAGCGGCCCGCGCATCGGCGTCGCGCCCCTTGCGGTAGATTTCGACCAGCGGCTCGTCGGCCGCCT
This sequence comes from Verrucomicrobiota bacterium, assembly GCA_023459755.1. Classification (GTDB taxonomy): domain Bacteria; phylum Verrucomicrobiota; class Lentisphaeria; order Victivallales; family Victivallaceae; genus CALXXL01. The sequence continues at coordinate 2,755 of JAEWSS010000192.1, forward strand.
GCACCGCCGCGCCGGACGGATTCACATGCTTCATCACCGCGCATGCCGGACGGTTGAAAAATTTAACGATGTTCAGCGCGTAACTGATGTCTTCAAGATTGGTCTGGGAAAGCCCGCTCTTGCCGTCCTTCAGCACCTCCATATCGCCGATAATGGCCGGACGGCCGGCCTCTTTGTAATACGCGGCCGACTGGTGCGGATTGGTCCCGTAACGCAAATCGTTTACTTTTACATATTTACGACCGGCAATCTCTACGGTTTCCGGAAAATCGCCAAGATTCTTCGACAAATAAGTGTTACGGTTCAAAGCCTGACTCGCCATTTTGTTCCTCTGTGGGTTACCGTTAATTATTTAAAGTAATATACACTCTATCCGTGCGATTGCAAGACCAGCCGCCGCGCTTTCCGCCGCTTTGCCCGGCCTCTTTTTTCTTTTTACCGCGAAAAAAGCACCGCCGGACTTGACCCGACGCGCAAACGTGGTATTTTTTATTCATAGCAAACAGGGAAGGACGGTAAATTGAAACGCGGAGTTTTTATCACATTCGAGGGGCCTGAAGGATCCGGCAAATCCACTCAGGTGGAACTGCTCGGCAAAAAGCTGGCCGCCCTGACCGGAACAGCACCGGTGCTGACCCGCGAACCCGGCGGCACTCCGCTGGCCGAGGAGTTCAGAAAAATCCTCAAACACCATCCGGACACCGCCGGTGAACCGATCCACCCGCTGACTGAAATACTGTTGTTTGAAGCCGGACGGGTGCAAAACATCAACTGCGTCATCAAGCCCGCGCTGGAGGCCGGACGCATCGTCATCTGCGACCGCTTCACCGACTCCACCGTGGCATATCAGGGATACGCCAGAAAAAATGACATCGATATCCTGAAGAAACTCAATGCGTTTGTCCTTGACGGCCTGCAGATCGACCTCACCATCCTGCTCGACCTGCCGCCGGAGGCCGGGTTCGCCCGCGCCGACAAACGCCCGGCCACCCGCGGCGTATACGACCGGCTGGAGGCCGAAACCATTGAATTTCACCGCAACGTCCGCCGCGGATTTCTTGCGCTGGCCAAAGAGGCGCCGCAGCGGTTCCGGGTGTTCAACGCCGAGGAGCCGCCTGAACTTTTGGCCGAACAGATCTTCACCGAGGTGCGCCGTGTACTGTGACAATATCACCGCAAAATTCCCGGTTCAGACGGGCTTCCTGGCCAACGCAAAAAAACACAATCGGCTCGGACACTCGTTCCTGATCGTTTCCGACCTCGAGTCGGCCCGGACGGACTTCGCCGGCTTCCTCGCCATGACCGTCTGCTGCACCGGAAACTCCTCCGACGGCCGCCCCTGCGGAACATGTCCGCAGTGCGAGAAAATCGCCAGGGGCAGCTATGAGGAAATGATCGAATTGTTTCCAACCGGAAAAACCCGCCAGATCCCGGTCGGGGAGTCGGTAAACCCCGAACCGGACACCCTCCGCTGGTTCGACGAACGGCTCTACCTCTCCGGCGTCGCCGGGAAAAAAATCGGCCTCATCCACGACGCCGACCGACTGAACGACAAGTCTCAGAACGCACTCCTGAAAACCCTCGAAGAGCCGCCGGAAGACTGCGCGATCGCCCTGATTACCGCCAATCCGTCCATTCTGCTGCCCACCATCCGCTCACGCTGCCAGACAATCACCCTGCTCGCCAA
>JAEWSS010000193.1 GCA_023459755.1 Verrucomicrobiota bacterium
GGGCTGGACAAGGCGGTTCGGGAGATGCGCGACCTTATGGACGCATACTCCCTCTGACGCAAAAAAAACAATCAATTCAAGGAGCAATATAATATGAGCGATTCCAAAACTTCTCTCCACGATGTGCTGGAGATGGCAGTCGGCGCCGGAGCGTCGGACATTCACATCAAGGAAAACTGCAACGCGGCGGTTCGAGTGAACGGCGCAATGATGTACAGCGACTTTCTCGCCTCCACCGAGGTGATCGAAAACTTCATCAACCAGGTGGCGTCGCAAAAACAGAAGGAATTTCTGGAAGCCAACGGAGACCTGGATCTGTCACACCGCGAATCCGGCATCGGCCGTTTCCGCGTCAACATTCACCGCCAGCGCACCAATACCGCAATCACGCTCCGTTATGTCAAGAACGAGATCCGCAACTTCGCCCAGCTCGGCCTGCCGCCGGTGCTGCAGAAAATCTGCGAAGAGTCACGCGGCATCATCATTCTTACCGGTACCACCGGCAGCGGCAAGTCCACCACTCTGGCCGCCATGCTCGAATACATCAACGAGACCCGCGCCGACCATATCATCACCATCGAAGACCCGATCGAATATGAGTTCGCCGACGTGAAGAGCTATTTTGAACAGCGCGAAGTCGGCATCGACACCGTCAGCTTCGACAGCGCGCTGACTCACGCCCTGCGCCAGGACCCGGACGTCATCATGGTCGGTGAAATGCGCGACCGCGTCAGCTTCGAAGCCGCGCTCAAAGCCGCCGACACCGGCCACTTGGTGCTGACAACGCTGCACGCCTCTAACGCCACCCAGACCATCAACCGAATCCTCGACTTCTTCGAGAAAAATGAACAGGACCCGATCCGTGAATCGCTGGCCAACAACCTCTGCGCAGTAATCAGTCAGCGCCTCTGCATCCGCGCCGACGGCAAAGGCCGTTCCCCGATCTGCGAAGTCATGATCAACACTCCGATGGTCAATAAACTGCTTCAGGAAAACCGGCTCGACAAACTGGCCTCCGCCGTTTCAGCCGGCCGCGGCGACGGCATGATGACTTTCAACCAGTGCCTCTACGACCTGGTCGAAAACGGCACCATCACCGAAGAAGACGCCATCAAGGCCAGCGACAACCCGGAACAGCTGAAGATGAACTTTGAGGGCATCTTCCTCTCCGCCGGCGACAACCAGATCATCGGATAATCCAACCCAACCCAACCCAGGAAAGCGAGCGATATACAATATGCGCAGTGACGCAATGAAAACCGGAGCCGAACGCGCTCCGCACCGTTCTTTGATGCGGGCCACCGGCCTGACGGATGAAGACTTCAAAAAGCCGTTTATCGGCGTCTGCAACTCATTCACCAACATTCCGCCCGGGCACTGCCACCTCCGCAAGGTCGGCGAACTGGTCTGCGCCGCCATCCGCGAAGCCGGCGGCGTGCCTTACGAATTCAACACCATTGCGGTATGCGACGGCATCGCCATGGGCCACCGCGGCATGAAGTATTCGCTTCCCAGCCGCGACCTGATCGCCGACTGTGTGGAAACCATGGGCATGGCGCATCCGTTTGACGCCATGATCTGCATTCCGAACTGCGACAAAATCGTCCCCGGCATGCTGATGGGCGCCATGCGGCTCAACATCCCCACCATTTTCGCCTCCGGCGGGCCGATGGCGGCCGGAAAACCGTGGCGCGGCAAAGACACCGACCTCATCACCGTTTTTGAAGGTGTGGCGGAAAACCGCATCGGCAAAATATCCGCCGACGAACTGCACACCCTCGAATGCGAAGCCTGTCCCGGCGCCGGTTCCTGCTCCGGCATGTTCACCGCCAACAGCATGAACTGTCTCTGCGAGGCACTCGGCATCGCCCTGCCCGGCAACGGCACGATTCTGGCCGACAGTCCGGAGCGGGTGGAGTTCTGGAAACGCGCCGCCCGACGCATCGTTGAAATGGCCCGCGACCCGCACGCGAAAACCGCGCGCGACTTCGCCACCGTCGCCAGTTTCCACAACGCGCTTACACTCGACATGGCAATGGGCGGCAGTTCGAACACCGTTCTGCACACGCTGGCGGTTGCCAACGAAGCCGGCGTTCAGCTCGACCTCCACAAACTCGATGAGATCAGCCGCCGCACACCGAACATCTGCAAACTCGCCCCGTCCTATAAATACCATATCGGCGATCTGGCGCAGGCCGGCGGCATCATGACCATCCTGAAGGAAATCGCCAAACTGCCCGGCATGATCGACGCGTCCGCACCGGATGTTTCCGGCCGCACTCTGGGCGAGGAGTTCGCCAACGCCGTTGCGCCGGACGGCGAAGTGGTTCGCACGCTTGACAACCCGTACAGCGCCTCCGGCGGGCTGGCCATTCTGTTCGGCAATCTGGCCGAGGACGGCTGCGTGGTCAAAGTCGCCGGGGTCGATCCGAAAATGCTGACCCATCGCGGCCCGGCCGTGGTTTTTGAGAGCGAAGAGGAGGCCGGCCGCGGCATTCTCGACGGCAAAGTCAAATCCGGCGACGTGGTTGTCGTCCGCTACGAAGGGCCCAAAGGCGGCCCCGGAATGCAGGAAATGCTGGCTCCGACCAGTTACATTATGGGACGCGGACTCGGCGACTCGGTGGCGTTGATCACCGACGGCCGGTTCTCCGGCGGCACCCACGGCGCCTGCATCGGCCATATCAGTCCGGAAGCGGCGGCCGGCGGCACCATCGCGCTGGTTGAAAACGGCGACATGATTTCCATCGACATACCGAATCGCACTATGGAACTCGAAGTCGATGACGCCACGCTGGCCGAACGCCGCCGCGTCTGGAAGGCGCCGGAACCCCGGTTCAAAACCGGCTATCTGGCACGTTACAGCCGCCAGGCTCAGAGCGCGGACAAGGGCGGGGTGCTCCGGTAAAATGCTCGACGAACTGAAAAAAGTAGCGGAAGAGGTCAATAATGTGCTTGAGCACGACACTTTTCCGTCAACCGTCGCGCCGAAGTTTCTGCGCGACGCGGTGGTCGATTATCCGAAGCGCGGCGGGAAACGGCTCCGTCCGGCTCTGACCATCTGGAGCTGCGGCGCACTCGGCGGCGGCGAAAGCCGGGCTCTTTGTCCGGCCGCCGCCTGCGAGGTGTTCCACAACTGGACGCTGGTACATGACGACATCATTGATGACGACGACTTTCGCCGCGGAGTTCCCACCTGCCACAAACAACTTCAAACCGTCGCCCGCCGGGAAATGCAGCTCGACGATGAAAAACAGGTGCGTTTCGGCCGCGATTTCGCCATCCTCTGCGGCGACCTTCAACAGGCCTGGGCCAATTCGCTGATTCTGAAAACGCCGGGCGTCCGGCCGGAGGTAACTATCGCCATCGCCTTGAGAATGCAGGAATTCGCCAACCGCGAACTGATCTCTGGCGAGGCACTGGACGTGGCGATGAGCTACCTCGACCTGGCCAGACTGCGGCCGGAAGACGTTGAGCATATGTTTGAGAAAAAGACCGGCGTACTGTTTCAATTCTGCGTTGAAACCGGCGCGATGATCGCGCTGAACGACTGCACCGTCTCCCATCCCCTGACCGCGGCTCTCGCCTCAATGGCAATGAACGCCGCGGTCGCTTTCCAGATACGCGACGACTATCTCGGAATATTCGGCGATCAGGGAAAATTCGGCAAACCGATCGGTTCCGACATTTCCGAGCGTAAAGTGACCATGTTGCTGCTCTACGCGCTCGAAAAACTCGGCGAAGGCGGCAAGAAAGAACTGCTCTCGCTGTTCGGTCATCCAAACTGCACCGCGGAGGATATTGAAAAAGTCCGCAAGATCTATCGCGAAAGCGGCGCGTTGGAAAAAGCCGCCGCCAGAGCCGACGAACGCACCGCCGCCGCCCGCGAAGCACTGGAAAAAATTCCGGCCGGCTATCACCGCACCCTGTTGAGTCAACTGCTCGACTACCTGCTCGAAAGAGAGGTGTAACCGGTGCGCAAGGCTTGTTTTCTTGACCGCGACGGCGTAATCAATGTGGAGGTCAACTACCTTCATACGCCGGAGGAAACCGTTCTGATTCCCGGAACGGCCGAAGCGCTTCGCCTGCTGCACAAAGCCGGATTTCTGGCCGTGGTGGTCACAAATCAGGCCGGAGTGGCAAAGTCGCTGTTTCCGGAATCCGATGTCGGGCGGGTTCACCGCCGCATACAGGAGCTGCTGGCCGCCGACCACGAAAAGATCGACGACTTCTTTTACTGTCCGCACCACCCCGACTTCACCGGCAGGTGCGATTGTCGCAAACCGGCTCCCGGCATGATCCTCAGCGCCGCCAGAAAGTGGGACATTGATCTCAAACAGTCTTTTCTGATCGGCGACCGCATGAGCGACATCACCGCCGGACGCAATGCCGGTTTGGCGGAATGTTATCTGGTTCTCACCGGCTACGGCGAAACCGCCAGCCGCCAGCCGGAGGCCGCCGGAGCGACTCTGGCCAAAGATCCGCTCG
>JAEWSS010000194.1 GCA_023459755.1 Verrucomicrobiota bacterium
CTCCATCAGATCGATCACCGGGAACGGGGTGTCCGGGGCGAATTCGGTGCTGTTGGCGCCGGACAGACCGGCGACACCGCGGGCGAATTCGATCACCATGCACTGCATCCCCAGACAGATGCCGAAAAACGGCAGATTTTTTGTACGGGCATAGGTGATGGCGCGAATTTTTCCTGGCACGCCGCGGTCGCCGAAGCCGCCGGGAACCAGCACGCCGTTCACCCCCTTGAGCAGTTCGTCGGAACCGGATTCCAGCTCCTCGGCCTCGATCATCCTGACGTTGACCTTAACGTTGTTGGCGGTTCCGGCATGATTGAGCGCCTCGTAGATGCTCTTGTATGCATCTTTCAAGCTGATATATTTGCCGACCACCGCAACGGTGACTTCACCCGCCGGATGCAGAATCCGGTCAACCATTTTGCGCCACTGTTCGATGTCCAGGGTGCGGGGCGGCAGCTCAAGCTGTTCAAGCACTTTGATGTCGAACTGCTGTTTTGCGAGTTCCAGCGGAACCTCGAAGATGGTGTGCTTCACATCCTGCTCTTCGATCACCATATCGGCGGCCACATTGCAGAACAGCGCGAGTTTGTCAAGATGTTCCTTCTGCATGGGCATTTCGGAGCGGCAGACCAGAATGTCGGGCATGATGCCGATGTTGCGCAGAATGCCGACCGACTGCTGGGAGGGTTTGGTCTTAAGTTCTCCAGCCGCCTTGATGTATGGCACCAGCGTCAGATGGATGAAGATCGCGTTGCCGCGGCCGGCCTCCTGCTTGAACTGGCGGCAGGCTTCGAGAAACGGCTGCGACTCGATGTCGCCGGCGGTGCCGCCGACCTCGGTGATGGCGATATCCACGTCATCGGCCGCCAGACTGCGCACCGCGGCCTTGATTTCGTCGGTGATATGCGGAATGACCTGCACGGTGCCGCCGAGGTAGCCGCCGCGCCGTTCGCGGGCGATCACGCTGCTGTAAATTCTGCCGGTGGTGTAGTTGCTGGCCTTGCTGCAGGACAGTTCGGCGAACCGTTCATAATGGCCGAGGTCGAGATCGGTTTCGGCGCCGTCGTCGGTGACGTAGACTTCGCCGTGCTGATAGGGGGACATGGTTCCGGGATCGACGTTGATGTACGGGTCAAGTTTCTGGATCGCCACCCGGTATCCGCGGTGTTTGAGCAGCATTGCGAGAGACGCGGCGGTAATGCCTTTGCCAAGGCTTGATACTACGCCGCCGGTTACAAAAATGTGTTTGGTCATGAGTTCACCGTCCGATAAAATTGTTAAACTTTTCAGGGGGTGTCAGTCCCCTCCCCGCGGCGGAGCCGAGAGGATTATCAGACCGGTGTAATACATTATCACAAAAACGGTTTTTTTCAAATGAATGTCGATAAAAAAATCGATTAAGATTTGCGTTGACCGGTGCGGGATGCTACTTTAAAAAAAATGATTTTTTGCAGGAGAGCAATCTATGACTCAAAAGTTCGATTGGGAAAAGCAACGCGCGAAAGCGGCTTTTCTGGCGTTGGAAGACGGGACGGTGCTGCGCGGATACAGTGTCGGCGCTCCGGTTGACCGCGAGGGCGAAGTAGTATTCAACACCGGATTGAGCGGGTATCAGGAGATCGTCTCCGACCCGTCGTACGCCGGTCAGTTTGTCACAATGACCTATCCGGAGATCGGGAACTACGGGTTCAACTCCGAGGACATGGAGTCGCGCTCGCTGTTTCTCAACGGACTTGTGATCCACAACATGAACGAGCCGTCGAATTTCAGAAGTGAAAAAAGTCTGGCGGAAGCGCTTGCAGAGAAAAACGTTCCGGCGATCGCGGGGATCGACACCCGGCATCTCACCACCATTCTGCGTTCGTCCGGCACCATGCGCGGATTCCTCCATTGCTCGGACGCGCCGATGAGCGGCGAAGACGGCGTGGCGAAGGCCAGGGCGTGGTGCGGACTGGACAATCAGGACTACGTCTGCAAAGTCAGCTGTTCCGAATGCTATGTGTGGGACGAGGATGACAGCCGTTCGTTCGGATTCGGCTGGCCGGCCGACAAACCGGTTCCGCCGGTGGAATTCAACGTGGTCGCCTACGACTTCGGCGTCAAATACAACATTCTCCGGATGCTGCGGCGCAGCGGCATGAAGGTCACGGTGGTGCCGGCGCGCACTCCGGCGGCCGAGGTGCTGGCAATGAATCCGGACGGGGTATTTCTCTCCAACGGCCCGGCCGACCCGGCCGCGGTCACTTACGCGATCGAGGCGGCGAAGGAGATTCTCGGAAAAGTTCCGGTGATGGGCATTTGTCTGGGCCATCAGCTGCTCGGTCTGGCCTGCGGCGGAAAACGGTTCCGGCTGAAGTTCGGCCATCACGGGTGCAACCACCCGGTGCTGAATATCGCCACCGGCAAAGTGGAGATCACCAGCCAGAACCACAACTTCGGGATCGACGAAGCGTCAATGCCGGAATGTCTGGAAGTCACGCATGTGAATCTGAATGACCGCACGGTGGAGGGATTCCGTCATAAAACGCTGCCGATGTTCGCGGTGCAGTACCATCCGGAGGCCGCGCCGGGGCCGCACGATCCGTCATATCTGTTCGGGCAGTTCGCGGACATGATGCGCCGGGCGAAGAAAAACTGACCGCAATGCGGACAGGGGAGAGATTTCAGTGCTGAACATTGTTCTGGTGGCGCCGGAGATTCCGCAGAATACCGGAAACATCGGCAGACTGTGCGTTTCAACCGAGTCGAAACTGCATCTGATCAAGCCGCTTGGATTCTCGCTGGAAGACAAATATCTGAAGCGGTCGGGAATGGATTATTGGCCGCATCTGAACCTCCGGGTGTATGAGGACTGGGAGGAGTTTCTCGCGGTCAACGCGCCGGAGCGCATGTTTTTCTTTTCGACGCACGGAGTGAAGAGTTTTTGGGACGCAGAGTATCACGACGGCGACTTTCTGGTGTTCGGCAGCGAAGGTCACGGTCTGCCGCCGGACTTCTATCAGCGGTACGCCGGCGATCTGGTACTGATTCCGATGGAGGGCAAATTTCACCGCAGTCTGAATCTGGCCAATTCGGTTTCGGCCGGACTGTTCGAAGCGCTGCGGCAAAACCGGATAGCGGAGGTTACGGATTAAATGACGACGCACTATTAC
>JAEWSS010000195.1 GCA_023459755.1 Verrucomicrobiota bacterium
GCCCACAGCATGTAGCCGATCAGTCGGGCCAATTCGTTGCCGGGCTGATTTTTTACGCCGAAAAAAACCATAATGATGAAATAAAGGATCAGTGCATAAAACAAATAACCGATCGTACCGACAAAAAGTCCGAGGAAAAATTTAACGACGGAGTCGGTGATTTGTTGGCGGCGCCATTGCTTCAATAACGGCAGGATTTTCATTTTTCTTTGTTTTTTCCGGGTTTTACCACATTTGACGGTCGTTCAGCTCAAGGATCAGGCCGCCGATTATTCCGGGAACGAGTATCCAGATCAGCGTCAGCTGCACGCCGTATTTTTTTATGATGCGTTCAATCATCGCACAGACCACTGCGGTTAAAGTCGTTATAAATCTGAAGGCCACAACTATATTACCGCTTCATCCGGACTTTTTCAACTTTTATCCGATCATTTTTCAGTAATTTTTTATTGATGGAAATGGTTTTCGGCGGCGGGTTCCGCCGGTTTATAATTTTCCGCCCGGCGAATTCCCCGGAAGATTCGAGCTTGTTGCGCGTATATTATCCGAGGTGCAAATAAGTTTTTCATTGTCGGAAATCCGCATTTGATTTTTTTTAATGCGGCTCTTGTATTTACATTCCGCCATGATATATTTGCGCTTCCAAGGGGAATTTTTGCGGAGGAGGTGGAGCGTATGAGCTATTTTTACGGGCTGGGCCTGACCGCCGGAAGACGCGGCGCCATTGGCGTTGTTGTTTTTCGCGCGGAAAACGGCGGTGCGATCCGCTTTGTCCGCGGCGGATGAGTGGTTCGGACGCCGCGTCGGAATCGTCTCCTCCCCAAGTGGTACGGTCCTCTTGCGGTTTCGGCGCCGGCGTCCCTGTTTTTTTTCATATCGGCTATTGACTTTTTTTTATATTGTGATATTATGTTAGTGAGCTATAACTAACATGGAGTATTGCGATGGTGCTTTCAGAGCGTCAGAATGAGATTGTGACGGCGGCGCTGGGTTTGATTGCGGCGGGCGGCATACAGAATTTGACGATGAAAAAAATTGCGGCCCGGCTTGGCGTAAGTGAACCGGCGTTGTATCGGCATTTCAGCGGGAAGTCGGAAATTGTCAAGGAGTTGATTCGCGGATTCGACGAGGGAATACCGGATCGTTCAGGTGAATCCGTCGGTTTTGAGTCGGTAAAGACCTTTGTGCGCGACCGCCTGCGGCAGGCGTCGGAAAATCCGCCGCTGGCGCGGGTGATGTTCTCCGAAGAGTTGTTTATGGACGATCCGGAATTTTCCGGACTTTGTATGGAAATGCGTCATCGTCATCGAGTTCGAATGTGCCGCGATTTTGCGGCGGCGGCGGCGGCCGGCGAAATCAGGAATGACATTGCACCTGAAATGTTGTTCGCTCTGGTGTTCGGTCCGGTTCGCATGCTGGTGAAACAATGGGGAATGTCCGGCGGAGCGTTTGAGCTGATGAACAAAGGCGAAGAGTTGCTGGACGCACTGACAAAAATGCTCGCACGGGCGGAAAGGAGCGCGAAATGAAAAGAAAGATCATTTCGATTGATGAGGAAAAATGCAATGGATGCGGCAAGTGCATTCCAAATTGTCCGGAGGGCGCGCTGCAGATTATCGACGGCAAGGTCAGACTGGTCAGTGATTTGTTCTGCGATGGCCTCGGCGCCTGTATCGGTGAGTGTCCGCTGGGGGCCATCTCCGTGGTCGAACGCGAGGCCGAGCCGTATGATGAACGCAAAGTCATGTCAAACATTGTCGGGCAGGGGGCGAACACCATTGCCGCCCATCTGAAGCATCTGCGTTCGCACGGCGAAACCGGATTGTTTGACGCGGCGGTCGCGTATCTTAAAGAGAAGGGGATTCCAGTGCCGGATATTGAGACGGAGGGGAAAATTCCGTGCGATTGTCCCGGACTGCTGGCGCGCAAATTGAAACGCGATCCCGCACCGGCGGCGGCAAAAACGGACGGCGGAGTTTCCGGCGCGGCCGAACCAACCGAATTAAGGCAGTGGCCGGTTCAACTGCGTCTGTTGAATCCTGACGCCGATTATTTTGACGGTGCCGATCTGCTGGTCGCCGCCGACTGCGTTGCCTATGCCCGAGGCGGATTTCACCGTGAATTTCTGCGAGGTCGCATTCTTGCGGTGTTCTGTCCCAAGCTGGACGCCGAACTCAATGAATATGTCGAAAAATTGGCGGAAATTTTTGTCCGTCACGACATCCGGTCGGTGACTGTGGCGAGGATGGAGGTTCCATGCTGCGGCGGAACGACGGCGATCGTGAAGCGGGCGCTGGAAAATTCCGGAAAGCAAATTCCATTTAAGGTGATCACCGTCGGAATTGACGGTGTTTTGAAGTAAAATTATGCAATCGAACCAGGAGTCGACTATGAGCATGTTTTGTTTCCAGTGTCAGGAGACCTGCCGCAACACCGGCTGCACCGTTCAGGGAATGTGCGGTAAAAAAGCGGAAACCGCCAATCTGCAGGACGAACTTCTGCAAACTCTCAAAATGTTGGCGATGACCCGCAAACCAACGGCTGAACTTGGGCTGTTCGTTGTGCAGTCGCTGTTTATGACGATCACCAACGCCAATTTTGACGATGTGAAAATCGCCGCCAGAATCGCCGCCGCCAAGCAGCTGCTTAACGGCGTCAAGGTCGATGTTCCGCTCGGTGTTCTGTCGTGCGAGAATCCGGACGTGCGTTCACTTCGTGAACTGCTTACCTACGGGCTTAAAGGCGTCGCCGCTTATACCGACCACGCCGCCGTTCTCGGACGTACCGACCCGAAAATCTACGACTTCGTGTTTCGTGCGCTTTCCACCGCCGCCACCGAAACGGACGCTGCAAAGTTAACCGACATGGTGCTTGAATGCGGCCGTATCGCGGTTGACGCCATGGCGCTGCTGGATTCCGCCAATACCGGAATGTTCGGCAATCCCGAGATAACCGAGGTCGATACCGGCGTCGGCTCCCGGCCGGGAATCTTGATTTCCGGGCACGACCTGCTTGATCTCAAGGAGCTTCTGGATCAGACGCGCGACGCCGGGGTGGACGTTTACACCCACAGCGAAATGTTGGCGGCCAATTCATATCCGGTATTTAAAAAATATCCGCATCTGCACGGGAATTACGGCGGAGCCTGGCATCGGCAGAATGTCGAGTTCGCCGCGTTCAACGGTCCGATCATTATGACTACCAACTGTATAACGCCGGTTCAGGACAGTTACCGGAATCGCATTTTTACTACCGGAATGGCCGGCTATCCCGGCGTTCCGCATATTGCCGACCGGAAACCGGGCGGCGTCAAGGATTTTTCCGCGGTTATCGCCATGGCAAAAAACTGTCAGCCTCCGACCGAGTTGGAGAACGGACGAATTATCGGCGGATTCGCCCATAATCAGGTGTTGGCACTGGC
>JAEWSS010000196.1 GCA_023459755.1 Verrucomicrobiota bacterium
GGACAATATTTTTCGCCGCCGCACTTCTGATTTCAGCCGCTTCCGGCTGCCGCGACTGGTTCCTGCCGGAGGGCGAACCGCCGACCGGACCGATCGTCAACCTGGAAACCGACCCGGCCGACACGCCGCTCGGCCGCGAGGCGGCGGTAAACCGGGCGGCCGACGGGCTGACCGGCGTCATGCTCGGCACGATACCCTCCGGAACCGTTGTCGCAGTCAAGTCAAATTCGGCGGAGGCGGCGGCGATGGCGAACAAAGCGCTCCGCGGCGTCATCGCCTTCATCGCGGTCAAACCGGTGGCGTACCCGGGCAGTTTCCCCGGCGACTGTGTTCTCCACTCCGATCTCGAAGGCCGGAACTGGACGCTGAAACTCACCCGGGACAACAACACGCTGTATACTGCGACGTTTACTTTGCATTAACCTGATTTTGAACCGCCGGACCCTCCGGCTGAACCAATGCCTTCCGGCGCCGGTCCATTTCTTTACGACCGGCCTCCACTATCCGCTCCGCAAGTTCAATCGGGATCACCACCTCCAGCGTCGCCGTGCCGGAGCCTTTACGGTAGTCGATCTGGACTGCGTCGAACAGGTCGGAAGCCAGCGCCAGCTGCTCCTGATTCACGCCGCTCATATTGGGATTGAGCAGCATGGTCCTGGCCAGTGTCGGAAGCGTTGCGATCAATCCGCCCTCCTGATCCGAGAGGCCTGAAGCGTCGGCCAGAATCACCAGTTCATTGTTTTCACCGAATTTAAGCACGCCCTTGAAGTCCGCCGTGCTCGGGTTGGCTACGCCGGGCAGCGGCGGCAGTTCCGACCGGCCGAAGAAAAACGCCGCGGCCTCCGGCGGAACGGCCGCCAGTTTTTCACGCAGGGCGGCGGAAAGTTCGCTTTTCTTTTCCGGCAGCACCGCGTCTTCCCTGACGTTCAACAGGATCACGCCGGGTTCAAGTTCAACATGATAATCGCCGTCGGAATCACGATAGGCAGGCTTCCCGTTGTATTCGACTTTTTCAACACTTTTTTTATCGACGGCCGAAAAACCGGACACCACCTCGTCGAGCGGCTTCGAGGTCGCCAGCAGGATGCTCCCGTCCATATCTTCGTCAATGGAGAGCAGCACGCCGTCGCACAATTCGGCAATTTTGCGCATCTCGGCCATCGCCGATTCATCCGCAATTTCAGATTTTTCAGTCAACGCCTGAACAAAGCGGCTGCCGTATATTTCGCCGGGACGAATGTAAACACTGCCCTTGACGGTTTCAGGCGCGTACTTAAACAACTTTTCGCCCGGCAGCTCCCTGAGTCCATTGTTGACCAGCCACGCCACCACCGCGATCAGCGCCGCCAGAACCAGCACGATTCCAAAAATACTTTTTTTCATAATCTCCTCCATTTTATGACATTTCATCTAATTAATACAACCTCATCCGGCAAAAGCAAGTCCAAAAAACATTTTTGACTTGCTTTTCTATTTTGACCACGTTAAATTAACAGGACGACAACAACTCTTTAACTTAAAACAAAGGAGACTTTATCATGCGCATCACCGCGACGTTTCTGGACGAAATCAGTCACGACATTCCCCACCAGAACTGGGGACGCGAGGAATGGGACCGCGACTTCGCCGCCATGAAAGCCATGGGCATCGACTCGGTGGCCGTTATCCGCTGCGGTCACAAACGCTGGATCACCTACCCCTCCAAAGTTCTGATGGAGCGCGAAAACTGCTACAGACCGCCGGTTGACCTGATCGGGCTGTTCCTCGAACTGGCCGAAAAACACGGCCTCGGCTTCTACTTCGGCACCTACGACTCCGGCAACTACTGGCACAACCATCAGCCGGAAAAAGAGGTCGAAATCAATAAACGGGTCGTCGAAGAAGTGTGGAACACCTACGGCAAAAGTCCGGCGTTCAAGGGCTGGTACCTGAATCAGGAGGTCAGCCGCGCCTTCGCCGGAATCATTGACATCTACTCCCAGATGGGACGCTTCTGCAAGGAAATCTCCGGCAACAAGCCGACCTTCATCTCTCCCTACATCGCCGGAAAAAAAGACTGCTACGCCTTCACCACCGACCTCCAGAACAAAAACGCCATCACCCTCGACCAGCATGAAAAAGAGTGGAACGAAATCCTCGGCGGCATCCAGGGCGCGGTGGACATCCTCGCCTTCCAGGACGGTCACTGCGACTACGACGAACTGACCGACTATCTGACCGTCAACAAAACCCTCGCCTCCAAGTACGGCATGGAATGCTGGACCAACTGCGAGAGCTTCGACCGCGACATGCCGATCAAGTTCCTCCCGATCAAGTGGGAAAAAATGCTGCTCAAACTTCAGGCCGCCGAACGCGCCGGTCTGGAACGGGCGATCACCTTTGAATTCTCCCATTTCATGAGTCCGTTCTCCAGCTATCGTCAGGCGCTCGGTCTCTACAAGCGCTACTGCGAATACTACAATATCGACATCAAACCGGTAATGAAAATGCTTAAAGAGGAGATTTACTGATGCTGAAAAAACTGCTTGCAGCCTGGCTTTGCGCCGTTGCATTAACGGCTTTCGGCAAAAGCGATTTCTCCGACTGGATGATCAAGAACCTCGGTGACGGCCAAGGCGTAATCACCGAATTTGCTTCGGATGACGGCGCGGTCAAAGCGCCGGTGCTGTTCACCACCAACAACGCCAGCTGGCTTTTCTATGTGAAAAATCTGCCGGCGAATGAGCTGGGTACAGCCAGGAAGCTCTATTTTTCCGCCGACATCATGAGCAACAACCCGGACGTTGTCCGTCTGGTCATCGGCGAAAACGACGAATGGGGCGGAGCAATGCGCCGCATGGGAGCCGTCCGCCCGGAACAGAAACCATATCAGTGGCAGCGCCTCACGCTGGAACTCGACCGGATAATCAACGACAGCTTCTTCAGCTGCGGCATCGGCATCGAGTACAAGGCGGCCGGCACCTGGGTGGCGATCGAAAACCCGGTCATCTCCACTGAACCGCCGGAACTCCCCCCGCTGCCGGAATACGACCTGGCGATCCCGGAAAAATTTGACCGGCTGACCAACGATGACCTGCGCAAAACCGCCGCGGTGCTCAGTAAAATGGCGGCGCTTGAACCGTCGCTGAGCAAGGACCGCAAATTCGCCGCCGCGGTCGACTGGCTCAACACCACCAAGGCGGACAACAGCACCAAAACCTTCCGGAAACTCATCGACCTCCGCAGCACCTACTGTTCAAGCGACAGCTCGGTAATGCCGGTTCCATCCGCCTTTGAATACGATCACTCGACCGTAATTCCTGACCGCACGGAGCCGTTTACCCTGACGCTGCCCGGCAACGCCAAAGACGGCTTCGTCTGCCTGATCCGCAACAATTCCGCCGGCCCGGAAAACTTCACCGTCAATTTGAGCGGCGACGCGGCCAAAAACGCAGAAATGTTCAGACTGCTCGAAGTTGACGGAACACCCGATCTGCCCGAACCGCTGGCCAACAACGCCACGCTCCACCTCGGCGCGGAGGAAACCGCCGGCATCATGGTGCAGTTTACCACCGCCGAAGCCGGAAAATTCTCCGGCGAACTGGTGTTTACCCCGTTCAGTCCGTCGTTTCCGGTGAAGACGCTGCCGCTGACACTGGAAGTCGCCGCGGTTAAACTGCCCGACCAAATGCCGATCACGACCTTCCACTGGGATTATTCCGGAGCAAAAGACCCGGAAAAACTTCAGCTTCTGATCGACGGCCGGGTCAACACCTTCCATTACGGCGACCTCCCCAAACTCGGCAAAAAGGATGTGGATGACGATCTTTCATCCCTGGTCGAAGTCATCCGCTCGGCCAAAGCCGCCGCCGCCAAAGCCGGATTTGAGCCCAGCTTCATCCTCGAAACCTGGTTCATCCGCGAAAACGGCGGCTGGAAAAAGGAGTTTGAACCCTGGCTCGACAAACTGGTCGAAACCCTCGAAGCCGAGGGCGTGGACTACGACCACTGGTATCTCGAAATCTACGACGAAGACCTTTCGGAGCAATTCCTTGAATCGGCCAAAGCGATCAAGGCATACAATCCAAAGGTGAGAATCTTTTCCGACTGCATCAACAAAGAAGAGGGCGTTGTCGAAAAATTCGCGCCGTATCTCGACGTCTGGTGTCCGGTCGCCTGGATGCTCCCCCCCTATTACGACGAACTCACAGCCCAGTTTGAAAAAATAAAGCAGACCTCCGGTGAACTCTGGGTCTACGCCTGCGGTCCGGTTCCGAACAATCCGGCCCGCCGCTTCCGCGAACAGCCGCTGCTGGCCTTCGCCAACAACATGACGGGCTGCTGCTACTGGACCACCTACTTTATCAATCCGCGCGGACCGCGCAACCCGAACGACCACTTCGGATTCTTCTACCGCGACAACAACGGCAACCCGGTCGCCTCGCGCCGCTGGATTGAATGGCAGGGCGGTCTGAATGACTATCTGGTGATGTATCTCGGCGCCAAGTCGGAAAAAACCGCCGCACTTACCGCCGAAATCAGCGCCTATGCAAAAGACCACCTGAACGATGTCGATTTCTGGAGCAAATATACGGATATGCGCACCGAACTTATCCGTAAACTGGCCGAATAAGCCGAATATCGTTTATCAGTCACTCACCAACGTTCCGGTTTGCCGCCGGAACGTTTTTTTATACACCGCAGCCGCCGCCAACGAATCTCTTTGCGCGTTTTTATCGTCATACAGCTTGATTTTTCGCTATAAAAAGGTATTTATAATCATTGCCGGTTTTTCACCAACACTTGCGACCGGAAGAGGAGAAATCATGAACATGTTCACCGGACACAAACTCCGGACAAAACAGACGGACAAAGACGGGGAGTTCGCAATATGGGGCTGACATATCTCGGCCTGCTGCCGCACCATGATCAGCTTTACGACTATCTGAAATACGAGATCCAACCGCTGGTCCGTCAATGGACAAACTGCGCCTACCGTGTATATAAATACAACGCCTCCAACGATGTGTATCTATATGAGGAAATTCATAC
>JAEWSS010000197.1 GCA_023459755.1 Verrucomicrobiota bacterium
GCCGACAGCGTGCGCACCGTGATCCTGCGCCTCGCCGACCGGCGCACGCTGGCCGATCACACCGCCGAGATCACCAGCTATCTGCCGGAACTTGAGTTCAACGGACGCCGCTATGTAGCCGGCGAACTGCTGACCCTGACCGAGATGGACAATACAAACTCGCCGTATTCCAAGGTGTACGATTTGGAATACTCCGTCGGCCCGGCCGACAAAGCGGCGCCGGAAATCTGCAATCCCAAAAAACTGCTGAGCACAAACTTCGATCCCCGCGTGGCGCTGATCGAGGTCAACGCCTCGTCCGCAAAACCGCTGCCGGTAATTTCCGGCGATGCGGTCAAAGCGCGCGGCATCAAGGACCTCTATCTGTTCAAGCACACCGCGCCGGGAACCGAAAGCACGCTTTTGGATTCGCGGATTTCGATTGAAGCCTCCGAACATCCGTCGTTCATGGTGATCCGCAACGCCGGCGGACGGTCGAGCGAACTCGCCGCCGCACCGGGAGACTTTGTGCTGACCCGGCAGGGCGAACTGGCAGGCGTGGTGGTGGCGGTCGAAAAATTCGACTTCAACACCAAGTCCGAGGCCCGCGTCGCACTGTTCCCGGCGGACTTCAATCCGTCGTCCGCCACCGTGATCGACCTCGGCAAAAAAGCCGGTTCGGAATATTACGGCGACTTCATCGAAAAAATGGGGAAGCTCTTCCCCGCCGCCCGCGAACTCACCAAAAAGCAGGGCGCACGAAAATAGGCGATAAATAAACGGAAAAGGTTATGAGCCCGGCTCAGGAACACGGAGAAAAATCTGGTGACGACGCCTCGCTGCTGACAACCGCCGTCCCGTCGGAAAACGACGGGCGGACGCTGTCGGCGGCGGAGGTTCGCGAAATACTTCACGCGGGGCCGCGCCGCAGCTTTTCTGAATTTTCGGAATGCCGCACCGTCGGCATGGGCGGCGTCGGCACGGTTTTCGCCGTCCGCGACACCGGACTTAACCGGACAATGGCGGTAAAACTGCTGCGGCCGGCTCACCGCTCGGACGCAAAATATATCGACAGCCTGATCCGGGAAGCCCGCACCGCCGCTCAGATCGACCACCCCAACGTCGTCCCGATTCACCAGCTCGGCGTGCTGGACGACGCCGGCGTCTATTTCTCCATGAAGCTCGTCGAAGGCGAAAACCTGCGCGGCGTACTGGAAAAACTTGCGGCCGGCGCGCCCGAATATCTTGAAAAATACACGCTGAACACGCTGCTTGACATCTTCGTTTCAGTCTGCAACGCCGTCAGCTTCGCCCACAGCAAGGGGGTTCTGCACCGCGACCTGAAACCCGCCAACATCATGCTTGGAAACTTCGGCGAAGTCCTGCTGATGGACTGGGGCATGGCCAAATATCACGCCGAAAAAGACTCCGGAGGCGACGGCGCAAAACTCGATCTGCCGGACACCATAACCAACGAAACGCCGCTCGACGAAGACGCATCACCCGGAGGAACCGTACGCGGTACACCGGCTTTTATGTCGCCGGAACAGGCGTCCGGAAAATTCGACGAACTCGACGAACGCTCCGACATCTACAGTCTGGGCGCAATCCTCTATGCGATTCTGACCCGCGAAAAGTCGCCGTTTCCTCCGGCGCTCCAGATGAATGAACTGCTTCAAAAATGTGCAAGCGGCGACATCGTGCCGCCGCGCCTCCGGTCGCCGCAGCTCAACGTTCCGGTTGAACTTGAAGCCATCTGTCTGAAGGCAATGGCGCTCACCCCGGCCGAACGCTACGCCGACGTGCAGACCATGATCGCCGACATCCGGAACTACCGGGAAAAACTCCCGGTGTCGGCCTACTCCGCAAAACGCGGCTACCGTCTGCTCAAATACTGCCAGCGGAAACCGTCGCTTCCGTTCGGCGTACTTCTGGTCTTTTTCACCGTTCTGGCCGCCGCGCTGACCATCACCGTTTTCGCCACGCTGCGCGGAACGCCTTTGTGGGAGCTTATCCGGCAGAACACCGCCGGCGGCGACGCGGCGCTGACCCGAGCCGCGGCATTGATCGAAAAACGCCACTCCCTGCTGGAAAAAGCCGGCGCCGGCGGACTCATTCCGTATGAGGAGTTCCGCCGCATCCGCAACGGACTGACCAGCGAAACCGGCGAGGCGGAAAGCCGCTACAACGTGGCGCTCGACCTGCTCTCGCAGATCGAAGGCTCCGGAACGGCGCCAGGAATGATCGACACCGAACGCGCCGCGATTTTTATGCGCCGCCTTGAATTCAAACTTCAGTCCGACGACCGCACCGGTCTGCGTGAACTTCTGGAGCAAATATCGTCACGCCACCCCAAACTGCTCGGCATGCTGGAGTCGGCCAACCCGGAACTCATGCAGAAGGTCCGTGAGGAATCCTCCGGCGAATCCTTTGTGTCGTTCAACGGAGCCGACTGCGACCTCACCATCCGCCGGGTAAACCCGGAGACCGGAGAATATTCCGTGATCGGCGGCGGAGTCTCGGTGGAGTCGGCGCTGCCGGCCACCGAGATCGCAGTGGAGGCCGAAGACGGTTCCGGCGGCAAAGCGGTGTATCCGCTGATGCTTCGCCCCGGAACGGCGCTGGCC
>JAEWSS010000198.1 GCA_023459755.1 Verrucomicrobiota bacterium
CGCCTTGAAATATTCCCGGAACAGCAAATAATCAAAGTCGTTGGGGCCATGGTGAAAGTTGCTGTATCCCTTTTCGCGCCAGCTCGGAGGACCGCACAGAAAAACTACCGGGCGACCGTTTTTACTCGTCTTTTTTGCCCAGTCCGCAGTCAGCTCCTCCCGGTCGCCTCAAGTGGTCACCGCCAGTGTCGGCACCGTGCTTTCGTCGGCGACGGGTTGAACCGCGCCGGTGCACCAGGCGACGGCGGCCACCGCGTCCGGATGTCGATTTGCGATATTTATCGCGTCTCTGGCGCCGGCGGATTCACCAAAAACAAAAAACTTTCGCGCCGGCATTCCGAACGCCGTTTCAAGTTTTTTCTTTTCCCGGATTATCGCCGCGTTCCACCCGTCATAAATGTTGCCGCCGTCCGGCCACGCATAGTGCAGGTTGGAGTCCATCGAATTGAATGCGAAGGTGAACAGCAAGGCACCGTCCTCGGTGGCGAACGGGTAGACGGTGTCGCGTAAAAGCGACCACCTGGCGTCCGGATACGGCGAATAATAAACCACCGCCGAACTTTGCGGATCGAACTTTTCGCCGTACAGATATTCCACGCGCATAAGCGGAGCGTCGCAGATGCCGGTCTTCATCAAATAGTATCCCCAGACCGCCGGAACGCCGCCGAGCCGCACCGGATATTCCCTGCCGGCCAGTTTCCCGGCGGCGGAACCTGTCGCCGTCTTGTCGCGCTCTCCGCTTTCGGACTCTCCGGCGACGGCGACATTCAGCGCGAAAATCAACAGAACTCCCGACATAAATACTTTCAACATTGCGCTATCCCCCTCGCCTTCAGCGGGTGATGTAAAAGTTTTGACCGGAAGGATCGGCATAGGCACCGATCAGCGACTGAACGCGCATGGCGATCCGGTCGGCGGTGGTTCCGACGTGCCCGTCGGCATATCCGACGTTGGCTTCGCCGTTGTGCCGCAGGGCGATGGCGCGCGGGAAAAAACTGCTCGCGCCGTCATTGCGGCGGCAGAACAGGATGCACTGCACGCCGTTGACCGGATTCTGCGGATTTTCCTTGACCGTATACACGGTGTCGGCCAGCAGGACATAATGGTTTGGATTGGGAATCTCCGATCGATTTGACGGTTTCAAATCTGTCGAATTTATAGTCGTCCGGTTCCAGATTGATCCAGGCGACGCCGTAGGCCTGCGCCCGGTAATGGCTTGGATATTTGACCTCGGCCTGCGGACAAAGCGTGACCTCCCGGAATGTGTCCGGCGGCGGATTGCCGGCCGGCAGAATTATTCCGAGATTTTCCGGCATGGTCGGCTGCTGGTACCAGCCGGAATACTTGTCGCCGTAAGTGCAAACCACGCCTTGACAATCCGCCGCATAAAGCATCATTGCCAGAAGGCTTTGTTTCAGGTTGGCGGCGCAGTCCGTTTTTCGCGCATCGCTTCCGGCGCGGCCGATGACCGGAGCCGTCAGCGCCGCCATGACCATGACCATAAAAATTACCGCGACCAGTTCACACAGGGTGAATTTATCGTTACGCATTATTCCGTCCTGTTTTTATTTGCAATATTCGGAGAGATAACTGGCGATCAGCTGTTCAGCCTTGGCGTCTTTTTGAAATTTTGCCAGCGGGATCAGCAGTCCGGCCCAGTTCTCCCATGCACTTCTTTTTGCCGCGGCGGACCGACCGGACTGTCTGATCAGGTCGGCCATCGTCAGGAACATTGCGGCGGCGTTCGTACAATATTTTCCGGCCAAATCATAATCTTGTCCGGTCAGCACGGTTTCGGCAAAAGCCGGCCACGCACTTTTAGCGATCTCAGGCCTGGTTTCGCCGAGTTTGCGCAGAAATTCAATCGACCGCTCCGGCTTGCCCAGCACCAGATTGCACTGCACCACGGATGCGGCGACTATCCGAACGGCAATCGAATGCCGCTCCTCATAAGTCACGGCTTTTTCATTGTCATACGCCGCACCGAAATATGTCGGGTCGGTGGGGACAATGTCGTCGAGCAGCAAAAGCTCCTGCCGCGCAGCGAACTCTTCAAGCGCCGCAATGCCGTCGGGTCCGGACGCGGCAACCGCGGCGGCCAGAGCAAACGAACCGTCGGAACCCAAGCCTGAACCACCAAGACTGTTCTGATAAGCGTTCAACTTTTCGGCAACCGTGTTTTTTGCTCCGGCGCGCTCCAGGGCATTGTTCAATTCAATCTCGATCTGATTTGCCGCCGCGTCGTTGTGCTGGTACCGGGCGAGCGCGGCAAGATGACCGGCGATCTTTCTCAACGCCACGGCGTGCGCATCACGACCGTCGGTATACGGCAGGGTGTTGGCTTCAAACTTCCGGTATTCAAGCAGGGGATCGCTGTAATATTTTTCGGCAGTAGCATAATCGCCGGCGTCCATCACATCGTCGCGCACCACATACCAGGCGTATTTCGCGCGCGTCGGACGGACTTTTTCCAATTCACGGAAAAAATCCGCCGTGCGCCGCGGGGTCTGAAGAATATTGTTGACAAAGGCGATGTCGGCCATCAGCAGTTGAACGGTGGTGACGGTGCGCTGTTCGTCGGTATTGCAGTTGTTGCGCAGATAACCGGATTCATAGCCGAGACCGGAAAGCGGAATGACGTCGCCGGTAAGAATTTTTTCGCGTTTGTCGGCGAAACTGCGCAGTGCGTCGGCTCCCTCCTGACCGTAGTTGTTCAGAATCATGTCCGCCAGCACAACATCGCGCACATTGGCGTAACGGCCGTTATAGCTCATCTGCCTGTCGAACCGGTCGATCAGCTCGGACAGCGGCGGCGGTTTCGGCGCTCCGAAGATCAGCGGAAAAGCGAGACACCCGGCGTCGCTCCCGCTCTTTTCCTGCAGAATCCGGTATTGGTCGGCGCTGAAATTGGCGCGTAACAGGACTTGACCGCCGCGTGAATCGGAAATGGTGTTAAGATTGACGGTACCGCCGGACACCGCATACAGTTTCTCGGCGATAATACCGGCAAAACCGAGTAAATCGTTGAATTTGCCGTCGTTTTTGAAGACAATCGTGATATTCGAACCTGAATTTTTAAAAGAAATCAGAGCCGGAATGCTGTCGTTTCCGGCGGGAACGCCGAATTCAACGCCGGAACCGCCCGGCCGGACCGATGTCAACAGGAATGCCGAGGTGGGAACGTCCGTAAACGCGGCGATAAAGTCATCCCGCATCTGCCGCTTGAGGCCGGTGAGTCCGACTCCATCGCGTTTGAACAACACCAGATTGGCGGATAATTTTGTCATGATGCAGTCGCCTTCCGCCGAAGTCAGCCGGACGCCCTTGACTTTTCCGTCAACTCCCGGCACCGGCAGCTCCACCTTTTCGGAAAAACTGCACCGTCGCGTCGCGTTCGGCAGGGTCGTAAGATATTCGGTCAGCGCCGACATGGTTTTCTCGCTGTCCGTCGATTTTATCAGCATGAATGACGGAAACGCTCCGTTGCCGTCATCAGGAGTTATGGCGGCGCAAATCTCTGATTCCGGCTCCGCCGCCGCCGCGTTGAACAGCCCGACCATTTCCGGCGACAACCATTTCCATTCCGGCGACGGCGCAGACCAGTCGGCCAAATGGGAAAAACAAGCAGCGGTTGAGGTGTTATCCGGCATGATTCCGGCCAGATATTCACGGTTGAACCCGGCAACGCCAGTCGCCGTACGACCGAAACCCAACGACCAGCAGGAAGGCGTCACCATTACGCACCCCATGCCGACGACCGCAATAAAAACCACCAGCAACATCAGGCATTTCCGCTTTTTCATGGCAAGTTCCTTTATACGTTGTTTAAGTTCAAAACTCGAAGCTCCAAAGCCGACTCCCGGCATGTTCCGCACCACGGAAACACGCAAATGGCTGTTCAACAGCAGTTCGGCGTAATCGGCGCGGCCGGAGACCGCCTGCGGCATCAGACGCATTACCGCCGCGTCGCAGTCCATTTCGCGGATCAGCTCCATGCGCTTGGTAAATATTCGGATAAAATAATTAAAAAAACAGCAGTCGGCAACCGCACGCCAGAAAAATGCGCCGGAGTTGTCGCCATTGGCCAAATGCGCAAGCTCATGAAGCAGCAGCATCAAGACCGCCTGGTCGGACAGTCCGGCCATTTCCCGCAGCGGAACCAGAACCGTTCGCCCCGCCCCGAACCCGAAACTCGCCGGCGAACCGAAAATATTTCCCGAATCACGCAAAACCACATTCCCGGAAAATGACCCCAGTCTGCGCGCTTCGCAAAACAGCTCGAACACCCTCCCCGCGCCAACCACCGGACAGCCATTCACCTTTTTTCGCCATGCCCGGTAACAACGCACCTGACGCCACACCAGCAGTGCGGCAATCGCGGCATAAATAAAACCAAGAAGCGCCGCCAACGAAATATGCGGCAGCTGAAAGGCGTTTTTCGCTTCCGCCGTCCCGTATTTCTCCGGTTCCGTTTTTATGACATTGAAAACGACCGGCTCCGCCGCCGCGTCCGGAAGTTGAAACGCCGCATCCACGGCCGGCACTGCGTGCTTTGGCGACGACACCACTATTTTTCTAAACGACTCCGGCGACGCATCAACCGCTTTGCCGGCATGCTCAAGCCGACCGAACGGCATAAGCGTCAACACAATCAGAAGCGCATAAAGCCACCGCCAATTCGGACGCACCATCCGGATGCCGCCGAATTTTTCCAGCACCCACAAGATCGCCAGTATGCCGCCTCCGCGCCATAACGTGCTTTCAATATAAAGAAGCAGCAAACTGTTCATTTTTTCAATTCCTCGATCAGAGATTGAAGTTCATCCAGATCAGCCCGGCTGATGTCCGCCCGCTTCACAAAAAACGAAAGCATCGCCAGCGGCGCGCCGTCGAACGCCTGTTCGATCAAACGGTCGCCTATCGACTCCCGATACTCCTCCCGTGAAACCAGCGGCGTGTATTGATAGTTGCGCCGTGAACCGCTTTCCGCCACCACCAGCTTTTTTACCAGCCGGTTCAGCATCGTTTTTATTGTCACCGGCTCCCAGGCGTTGTGCTGTTTCACTCTGCGCACAATCTCCGGAAACGACGCCGGACTCTGAGCCCACAGCACCCGCATCACCTCAAGCTCCGCATCCGATATCGGAATTTTATCCATAGATACCTCCTTTTTACAAAATTATGCCCTGCTACACTATTTTACAAGTGTAAAATATAAAAAGCAAGCCGTTGTTTGAAAAAAAGCGGATTTTTGTTTCTCGACCCGCGGTAGTGGTCTGGATGGAGG
>JAEWSS010000199.1 GCA_023459755.1 Verrucomicrobiota bacterium
ATAAAGGGCATATCGTTGCCTGGAGAGATGTGAAAATGCCTGAACTGCCGGAGGTGGAGATCGTCACCCGCGCTTTGCGCTCAAGGGTTGGCGGGCTGAAGATCGAAAAAGTTGAAATTTTTTCACCGGCCATGCGGACGCCGCTGGCGCCGCTGCTGGAGGCCGGGCTTGAGGGGCGGGAAATCGTTGAAGTCACCCGTCGCGGGCGTTATATAACAATTGAATTGTCGGGCGGAAAATATCTGCTGATGCACCTCGGAATGTCCGGCGTGCTCCGGGTGGAGCCGGCGACAGTGCCGAAACGCAAGCACGAACACATTTTTTTTCATCTGTCGGACGAGTCGCTGCTGCGATTTGAATGCACCCGGCGATTCAGTCTGTGCGAGGCGTGCGACGGGTATCCGGAAAAGCTGACCGGGCTTGGCGTGGAGCCGCTGACGGCGGATTTTACCGGCGATTATTTTTACAACGCGTCGCGCCGGCACTCCGGCAGTGTCAAGAACTTTTTGATGGACAACGCAATACAGGTCGGCATCGGCAACATTTACGCGGCGGAAACCCTGTTCGCCGCCGGAGTTTCACCACTGCGTCCGGCGTGTAAAATAACCCGGGGCGAGGCGGAGAAGATCGTTGCGGCGGTCAAGCGGATATTGACGGCGGCAATCGAGGCCGGCGGCTCCAGCATCCGCGATTACCGTCATTTGGACGGCACGGAGGGCAGGTTTTCCCGTCTGCTCCGAATTTACGGGCGGGCGGGAGAAAAGTGTCCGGTGTGCGGAACCGCGGTCGAACAGGTTCGCCTGGGCGGTCGTTCCAGCTGTTTTTGTCCGAAATGTCAGAAGTGAAAACAGCGATTCCGGCGGTATGGCCGGCTCCGATGGAGGGGCTGATGCATCCGGTGCTGATTGCGGCGGTCAACCGGTTGAAGCTGGTTCCGGTGTGGATGACGCCGTTTTTCCGGGTCACGGCGCCGCGGACGCCGACACGCCGGCTGCGCGAGTTTATCGAACCGTTTCTGGCCGGCGGCGTGCCGGTTTACGTTCAGTTGATGGGAACGGACGCGGCGGCGATGGGGGCGGCGGCGCGGGATTTTATGACGCTGGGGGCATCCGGGATCAACCTGAATTTCGGCTGTCCGAGCAAACAGGTGATGCGTCACGGCTCAGGCGGGGGATGGCTGCGGGATGTTCCGGCGCTTTTGACGCTGGTGCGCGGGGTGGCGGACGCGGCGCCGGATGCGCCGCTGTCGGTCAAACTGCGTTCCGGATTTGACAGGTGCGATTCGGCGTGGTATAGTGATTTGCGCGAGGCTGGCGCCTCGCTGGTTTTTATGCATTTCCGCACGGTGGCGGAGGGGTATCGGGAGCTGCCTTTCGAGACGGCGCTGGAGCGGTTTTCCAACGCGGCGGCGGTTTTGAAAGATGTGCCGCTGATTGCCAATGGAGACATTGATTCTCCGCTGCGGCGCGATGAGTGTCTGGCGGCCGGCTGTGCCGGAGTGATGGCTGGTCGGGCGTGGCTCCGCGATCCCGGGCTGCTGTGCCGGTTGTCCGGGATGGACGGCGGTGCGGTTGACCGGCGGTGCGAGTTGTTTCAAACGGTCGTCGAACTGGCGAAAAATGACGGAGGATTCCGTTTTTTCAATGGTCGGGCGATTGAATTGTCCGTTATGCTGTGGGGGGGCGGCAATCCGGTTCTTGAACTCTTAAAAAACGCAAGTGACGGGGCCTGGAGAGCAATTGACGTGCTCAAAATTATGAAATGACGGAAAAGTGACGGATGATTTTTGCTGAAATAACGGAATGAAAAATGACGAAAAAAATGACGGAGGGAAATAAATATGTCTTATCTTGCTGCGGTATTTGAATAGCGTTACGGCCGTCCACCGGTAGCCGGCGGCAGTGCGCCGGGACGGCTGGAAATCCTCGGAAACCATACCGACTACAACGAGGGTATCGTGTTGAGTTGCGCGGTTGATCAACATACTTCAATGGTGTTGGCGCCGGCGTCGGGAACCCGCTGCCGGGTGTACGACTGCCGGGAAAAAAGCGCGGTGGAGTTCGATGCGGTTAAGCTCGGGCGCGCCAAGCCGCGCGACTGGGGCAACTATCTGCGCGGACTGCTGGCCGAACTGCAGAAACGCGGCGTGACGGTCGGCGGTTTTGACGCGGTGCTGGAAAGCACGGTTCCCTTGTCCGCCGGAATGAGCAGTTCGGCCGCGCTGGAGATGTCTTTCGCCATGGCGCTTCAGCAGGCGTTCAGTCTGAAGATCGACCGCGCCGACTGGGCGCGCATCGGCCAGGGCGTGGAAAACAACTATCTCGGGCTGAAGTCCGGGCTGCTGGATCAGTTCAGTTCGCTTTACGGCGCCAGGAACGCGCTGATTTTATCCGACTTCCGCACGGTCAAAGTGCTGAAACAGGTGCAGATGCCGGAGGGATATGTGTTCGTGGTCGCCAATTCGATGATCAAACACAATCTGGTCGATTCGGAATACAACACCCGTCGGGCGGACTGCGAGTCGGCCGCCCGCAAGCTCGGCGAAGCCCTGCCCGGCATCCACACTTTGCGCGACGTCACCATGAGCGAACTTGAGGATCACGGCGGCTGTCTCACTCCGCGGGAATTCCGCCGCGCCGCGCATGTGATCGGCGAATGCGAGCGGGTCCGGGCGGCGGTGGCCGCACTGGAGCGCAACGACATCGGCGAATTTGGCGCACTGCTTACGCTGTCGCACCGCTCGTCGCAGCGCAACTTTGAAAACAGCACGCCGGAACTGGATGTGCTGGTCGATTATGCCGACTCCAGTCCGCTCTGTCTGGGCGCCAGGCTTTCCGGCGGCGGCTTCGGCGGCATCACCATTCACCTGGTGGCGACCGGAGACGTGGCGGAATATGCCGAAAAACTGCGCATTCATTACCAGAAGGCCGTCCAGAAGGACCCGCAGATCATTGTCTGCGCCATCGGCGACGGTGCGCACGGCGAACGGCTTTGACCTTTATGCCGCTGTATTCGGTCATCGGCGCGGCGGTTGCGGACGGCGGTTTTGTCGTCCGTCATCCGCTGATGGCGCGGACGGCGGAGGGGGCGGCGGCGGCTGGCGGGGCCGTGTTCGATGTTCCGGCGCCGGACTGGATCGGGTCGCTTTATTTTGTTCTGCTCGGCGCGCTGCTGGCGACGGCGGTGCTTTTCATCAAAAAGAAACTGCCGGCGGTCTGGGCCGGAGCGATCGCGGTGGCCGCGGTGCGGTCGGCGGCGATGCTGGCAGCGCTGATGCTGACCGGCGAAATTTTCTGTTCGCCGGCCGACGACCCGGGGTATCTGGCAACCGCCACCGGGATTTTAGACGGTGATTTTTCCGGACCGTGGTCGTTTACGATCGGTCAGGGATTCTTCTACTGGCCGTTCATGTGGATTCTCGGCACGCGCGAATATTTTGCGTTTGCTCCGGCATACAGCTATTTTTCCGCGCTGGTGCTGTCGCCGCTGACGACGGTTCTGGTTTTTCTGTTTCTACGGCGATTGACCGGAAAAACGGCGGCGTCATGGGCGGCCGGAATGGTGCTGGCAATATATCCATTTGTGTTTCACTGGCTTCCGACCGGAAATGGGCAGACGGCGGTTCAGTGGCTGTCGTTGCCCGAGCCGGGGTGGTCGCTGGTAAATTACGCGGTGTTCATCGCCGCCGGATTCAATACGATGAGCGACACATCGGCCTGTCTGCTGGTGGTGATGCTGTTGTTTTTGTGCGCGTTGCCGCCGAAAAGATGGCGTTGCGGCGTTGCGGCGGCGGTCGGATTGCTGTTCGGATTCGCCTGTCTGGTGCGGCTGAACAACATTTTTTACGCTCCGGCGCTGGCGCTGCTTTGGATGCTTGGCCGTGACCGGCGTTTTTCCCGGTCGGCGTGGTGTGAATACGCGGTTGGCGTTGCGGCGGCGTTTCTGGCGTTTCTGCCGCAGCTGCTGATCAACCGGATTCAGCACGGCGGACTGCTGGTGTTTCCTTATGTCGAGCACAACAATTTGTCGTCTTCCGGATTTTTATGGAATTATGTCAAGGTCAATGTGCCGTTTCTTTTTTACGCGAACCGGTGGTGGTGGTCGGCCGGCGCAACCGCCCTGCTGCTGGTTAAAGACCGGAAAACGAGGACGGTTCTGACACTGTGGTCGGTTCCGGCGCTGTTGTTTTTCTGCGGTTATCCCTGTACCACGTTTGACGCGGTGAGATTTATTCTGCCGGTGTTCGGCGCTTTTATCGGGGCCGTCTGCCTGCTTCCGTGGCGCAACTGGAAGATTGGGCTTTTTGGGGCGGTCGCGGCGTCGGCGGTCGCCGCACTCGGCCCGTGGGTTGCGCTGACGCTGACGCTGGCGGCGCTGCTGCGCGCGGGCCGGGACGCCGCGGTTCTGCTTCGGTCAAAACCCGGACCGGTATAACGCCGGATTCGGATGTTTTATAAGAAGAGGAGGAGAATCATGGAGAAAAGCGGATTTCTTGATGCCGTTGAACGGCGCCGTTCCTGCTATTCGCTGGGCGGCGAAGCGTGCGTACCCGACCGCAGGGTGGTGGAGACGCTGAAATTTCTGGTTCGCAACGTTCCCTCGTCCTTCAACTCGCAGAGCCAGCGGCTGGCGGTGCTGTTCGGAGACAATCACCGCAGGCTGTGGAGCATCGTGATGGAGACGCTGCGCCGTATCGTGCCGCCGGACAAGTTTCCCCGGACGGCGAAGAAAATCGACGGGTTCGCCGCCGCGCACGGCACGGTGCTCTATTTTGACGACCGGCCGACGACCGATGAGTTTGCGGAAAAATTTCCGCTTTACGCCGCCAATTTTCCGGTCTGGTCGGAGCAGGCCAACGGCATGCTGCAGTTTGCGGTCTGGTGCGCGCTGGAGGAGCTTGGCTTCGGCGCCAGTCTTCAGCATTACAATCCGTTGATCGACGACGAGGTGAAGCGCACGTTCAACATTCCGGCCGGCTGGCGGTTGATCGCCCAAATGCCGTTTGGCGACCTCACCGCGCCTCCCGGTCCGAAAACGTTTGTCGACGCCGATCGGGTGTTAGTGCTCTGACTTGTTGTAGTTGAACGACTCGCCCTCGGCCGCGACGCGAAACCAGGCGAGAAATTCCGGAACCCGGGGATCGTTTTCCGCGGGCGCCCATGTTGCGGTGTCCGACGCCGGCGGCTTCTGATAGGGTCCGGTCTTGATTTCGCAGGCCACGGTGTCGCCGCTCAGCGGCAGAACGGTGTGCCAGACGCCGGGA
>JAEWSS010000200.1 GCA_023459755.1 Verrucomicrobiota bacterium
GACGTTATAGTCAGCGATCAAGGGTTTCGTCAAATCGTTCGGTTACCGGACGGTTGTTCCAGGCGTTGCCGTCGGCACGATAAAACACAATATCGACAACGCCGTCCGGCTTGACGTATTTGACCATAAAAACATCACCCACATTGATTTCCACCGGATAATTGTCATAAGGCAGCACTTCACCCGTTATGCGGTTGTCTTTGACGCTGTCATAAGCATTGTCCACCCGCCAATACTCCCTGGACGCATAGTTCTTATTCCATGAACTCATATCCTGACTGCCGATTCGCACGGCGATAAACTCCCGACCGTCAATGACAACCGGCTCAAGGCGCTCCACGGCGTCCAGCTGCGTGGCCGGGTCCAATCGGTATGTATTTACGTTGTATGAACGGGCGCTGAGCCGCGTTGCCATATTGTCTATCCGCCCGTTGCAAAACCGTGCGCGCTTCGCGGTGTGGGCAGACCCATATATTCCCATAATATCCTGAGGATCAATGGACTTCAACTCACGCACAAAATTCTCCACCATCATATCTTCCCGATAGTCCACATTTTTCCCGAAAAAGCCGTAATATTTTTTCCCCTGTTCGATGTTGTCCTGGGCAATCTGGTATTGCCGGGAGTTTTTCCGACCGTTTTGCTCCAGATATTTGAGGTAACGCTTTCCGGTTGTCTCCGCCTGATGGCCGACATCGGTTCCATGAAAAACCGTTTCCGGTGCGTTTTTCTTTATCTTCTGAAAAAAAATCTTATCTTCCGGAGTGTTGGCGGAACATCCGGCGATGTCGATAAAAAGTTCGTCCAATATTGTATCGTCATCGCTTTTCATCCAAACATTCAGAAACTCGGCGCTATAGTATGGCATCTCAATAAAAAGATGCCGCATATTCCGTTTATTGTAGTAGGCCAGCCACAATTCATATTCATTGTCGATAATTGAGGCGACGCCGTGCTGTTCACCATACAGGTGGATCGTCCCGGAAAAATCACTTCCGGCGTCACCCGGCAATGATGCCTCATGCGTACAGGCGGCCATCAAAAAGACGGTTGCGCCCAGCAGAAATACAAGCGGCAATGCGCACAGCCGGACAATCATTGTTAAGTTACCTTCCTGAATATATTTACGCAAACGTCATTTTTACAGTTGAAAAGGCGGTTGCAATGGCGGTGAGCCGCCTGTTCCAGGTAACATAGCATTGCCGCAAAAGGCTGTCAAGTCTGCTAACGGTCAATAAGTTTGATTTTTTTCCATCTGCCGGAACGGAAGCGCCAGAAGATCAGCGCCGCCTCCAATGAGCCGTAAATCGTCAAAAAATACCACATCTGAATCACCGTGCCGTGCAAAACATGGATTATCACATACAGCCCCGGAACCATGATAAGCCACTGCGCTCCGGTGGTGATGAGAAATACAAACACCGTATCTCCGGCGCCGCGCAACCCGGCCATGAACACATATTTCACCGAGTCGGTCAGATTGAACACCGCGGCACAGGCCAAAATCACCACGCTCAAATTGATCACGGCCTCAAAGCCATGGCCGCCGCCGCTCGGGGCAAACAGTCCGCTCAGAAACTCCGGAAACGTCAGATAGACCAACCCGCATAACAGCATGTAAATGAAACAGATGCGCCAGGCGCGATAAACCGTATGCTCGGATATGCCGTGCCGGTTTCGCCCGATGTACTGTCCGGCTACGATCGCAGTAGCGTCGGAAAATCCCAGCAGCGGAGAAAACGAAAAGTTGTTGACCGACAACGCGATCGTTGTGGCCGCCGCCGCCTCCACCGAAATCGAACCGACCAGAAAGCCCATAAACGCGAACGCGCCAACCTCGGTCATCACCTGCATTCCGGCCGGCGCCCCGTAGAACACGATCTTGCGGACATATTCCCAGCGGAACCCGAATTTCCTCCGGGTCGGATATTCCTTCTGATCCGGCAGCAGCAGAAACAGCACCGCGGCGCAGACAAACGAAAAACAACTTGCCAGACTGGTCGCCACTCCGCCGCCGTAAATTCCCCATTCCGGCGCACCCCATTTGCCAAAAATAAACATGTAATCGAGCACAACATTCAACACGCACGCACCGGCGCTGACCACTCCGGCCGGCCAGGTGACGCCACGCCCCGAAAAAAAGCAGAACAACGGAATCGCCAGACACGGAAAAACTCCCGAAAGCCACAGTCCGTCAAGGTAATCCAGCGAAGGAGCAATCAGCTCGGCCTTCATCCCGGAATGAAGAATTATATATTTACCGATCAACGGGTTGAGCAGAATGATTATCAGCGAAGCCGCCAGCCCGATATAAAAGCCGTTCCACGACGCACGGACACAGCCGTGTCGGTCGTTCGCGCCGAACAGCTGCGCCACCAGCGGAGAAGTGAAGCTGACGATCCCCGAATACAGGCAGAACAACGTAAAATACATCATTCCCACCGGCATTGCCGCCGCCACCATATCGGTTCCGGCGCGGGCAAGGAACAGCCGGTCGCAGAACATCATCACCACGTTGCTCGCACTCATGACAATCAGCGGCGCGGCAACTTTGGACAGCTCGGAATAGCCGCCCTTTCCGATGAACTGTCGACGGGAAAAATAATTGTATTTACTGAGATTCATATTTATTGACACCATAAAAAAGGGGAGCCGCTTTCAAAGCGGCCCCCCTGTGAATTGTCTCGCTTTGCCGACCGTTACCAGTTGAAGTTAATCAACGGCATGAACGGGATCGGTCCGCCCTTGATGATATTGATGAGACCAAGTTGAAACGACTGCTTGTCATTGGCAACGTTGATAATGCCGAACTGCAGACCGTTGACGTTGCGGGCGCTGTTGTAGCCGGCCACTTGAATGCCGGTGACATCGTCGGCCGCGTTGACCAGTCCGGTGAACTGGATGCCGTTGACCTCGTCGGCATAACTGGTGACAACCGCGGTCTGGAAACCGTCGAAACGCTTGGAAACGCTGGCGAAAACGCCGGCCTGAAGTCCGAGATAATCGTCGGCCACCACTACGCTGCCGGCCTGAAGTCCGGTCATATTACCGGCCACGTCGAACGCCAGCGCCGCCTGAATTCCCTTGAACCACTCGTCATTTATATTGCCGATCCAGCTTGCCTGAAGACCGTCGATGGTCTTGCAGCGGTTCAACACCCAGCTCGCCTGAATACCCTTGATGTACGCGGTTCCGGAATACAGCCAGCTGGCTTCCAGACCGTAAACCCGGCCGAGACCGTTGCAGATCGGGAACCCGGCCTTGAGGCCGTAAACGTTGCTGTTGACCATACTGGACGGCTGATCCATGAAAAAGCCCAGCCCGAAGGTCGTGTAGTCGTCGGCCGGAAGCGGAGCGTTCTCCTCACCGGCGAACAAATTGACCGCAAGCAGCGCGGAAGCGAAAAGCAAAAGTTTTTTCATCTCTCAATCCCCTTAGAATTTGAAGTTTACGACCGGCAGGAACGGGATGCAGGCGCCGTCGATATAGTTAATGATGCCGATCTGGAACGATTTTCCGGTGGCCACATTGACCACGCCGAGCTGAAGTCCGCAGATATTCTCCACCATATTGACGATGGAGAACTGAAGACCGGTGATATCCTGCCCCTTGGTCATGATGATCGCGGTCTGAACTCCGTCAACCTTGTCGGTAAGCGAGCCGAAGACGGACGCTTCAAGCCCGGAGACCGGCGCGCCGACGCCAAATGGAACGCCAACCTTGATGCCGTAGGTTTCAGTGTACGCCGCCGACGGCGGATTGTCGTACCAAAACGTGAACATCAGAGCATCGTAGGGAACGGGCTTCACCGCCGGCTGCTGATTGCCGACGACCACCACCTTGTACTCGCCGGTTCCGATCTCCTCGGCAATCGCCGGAGAGACGAACAGCGCCGCAAGCGCAAACAGGAAATAAAATTTTTTCATCCCACACTCCTTTGTTGTTTTACAACTTGTTATTTAAAATACACCCGGTCGTTTTTATTTTCAAGTAAAATCATTCACATTGCAACAGGATTCCATC
>JAEWSS010000201.1 GCA_023459755.1 Verrucomicrobiota bacterium
ACCCCATACGGCTGACGATCATGCCGAGCGCGAACACCGCCGTGGCGCATCCGGCGGCCATCGCGGTGGAGCCGAAGGCGATCTGGACAAACGCCGGACACCAGAAGGTAATGCCGAATTCGCCGCCGCCGGCCAGAAAAATCGCGGCCAGATAAATATAAAAACGGCGGCAGAGGAAAAGTTTTCCGAAGTTTGAAAAGACTTTTGAGGTTTTGTCTTTGGGTTCTGCCGGGGCGTTTTTGGCCGGAGCGAGCAGCATAAATCCGGGAATCATGCCGCAGACGCAGACCGCCGCCGCCAGTATCCGCCACCCCACGCCCAGCTGGAGCAGCCAGCCGCCCAGCACGGTGGCGATCACCAGGCCGACCGCCCAGAAGGAGTGGGCGAAATTCACATAGCGTCCGGGTTCGTCCGGGTGCAGTGCGCTGACCATCGGCGTGGCCAGTCCTTCAATCACGCCTTCGCCCAGACCGGCGATCGCGATTGCCGTCATCAGTATAAAATAGTTGTTGGCTCCGGCCGTCATCAGCACTCCGAGCGCCATCACCACCGCCGACCAGCCGACCGGACGCCGACAGCCGTAGCGCGCCGCCAGAAAACCGCAGAGCAGCAGCGTCAGCGTCACCGTCACCGCGCGGCTGAGCTGAACCGCTCCGCCCATGCCCATTCCGCCGGAATCCAGCGGAAAGCCGAGGTCTTTGGCGATTGAAACCAGACACAACGGCACAATGATCGAGCCCATTGCATAGGCGGTGAATACCATGAACGCCGCATAGTCGAAGCGGGTGAAATGAATTTTTTTCATTAATTTGTTTTCCTCTTTACGGTTTTTACGGTCGGGGCCGCGTTTGCCGGATCGTCCGGCCAGATATGTTTGGGGTAGCGGCTTTTCATCTCTTTTTTGACCAGTTCCCAGCTGCCGTTCCAGAATCCCGGCAGATCGGAGGTTATTTGAATCGGCCGCATAGCCGGTGAAAGCAGTTCCACCACCAGCGGTTTGCCGCCGGCGAACGGATGGATTTTACAGCCGAAAAACTCCTGCACTTTGGCGGCGAGTCGCGGTGTTCCGCCGGAATAGTCGATTCGGAGCCGGCTTCCGGCCGGTGTGACGAAATATTCCGGACAGCGCCGTTCGAGTTCGGAATATTTTTCATGGCCGAGCCGCACTTTGAGCGGATTGTAAAGATCGATTTTTTTCAATGCGTCCAGCGTTTTTACGCCGGAAAGTTCCGGAGACAGCCAGTGGTCGAGGTCGGCCAGCAGTGCATCGTCGCTCCATGCGTCGGGAGCGTCCAGGCAGGCGGCGCGCTCGCGCAGCGATTCGGCGCGCGGCGTCCAGCCGAGAGTGCGCAGACCAAGCGAGCGGATCGCCTCCAGCATGGCCGGAACGGAATTGAAGTCGCTGATCGGAACGGTTTTTAAGGTTATTGCCCCGAAACGTTCCTGACGGGTGGCGGCGGCGGCGCCGCGGTCGCGGTCAAAATGGATTTCCTCGATGGAGTTGAACAGCTCGATGAAGTTTTCCTCCAAATCTTCGAGTGTGATCGGCGCGGCGAGCCGGATTTTTGCCTCCGGTGCGTCACAGCCGTCGAGTCGGGCGACGGCGAGAAATTCCGACCGGGCGAGGGCGTCGTGTTCCGGCAGTTTTGCGCCGCGGCCGTCGGAAGTGAGATAGCGTTCGCTGTGGCGTGCGCGCTGACGGGCGATGCGGTCCGGGTAGGCGAAGGCGGCGGCGAGTCCGGCGGAAGCGGTGTTCTGCTCCTGATAACGAATGTGCAGCTGCGCCAGCAGGCGGTCGCGTTCGGCGGCAAGGTCGCCGCGTTTGGAACGGCGCAGGGCAGTGATGTGGTCGGCCAGCTCGGTCGAATCGACAAGCGGACGGTTTTCGACGATCACGGCGATTTCGGCCGCCAATGCACCGAGGCCGATTTTTTTTGCTCTCAGCAGCATTGCGGCCAGACGGGGATGGACGGGCAGAGCGGCGGCGGCGCGGCCGTCGGCGGTCAGTCGTCCGTCGGCGTCGAGCAGACCGAGCATGGTCAGCAGATTCTTTGCGGCCGACATCGCGGCTGTCGGCGGCTGATCCGGCCAATCGAGAACGGCTCCGCCCCATACGGCAAGTTCAAGCGCGGTCGATGAAAGTTCGGCGTCGAGGATTTCCGGTCGGGCGAATGGAGCCATCCGCCGTTCGTCGGTCTCCGACCACAACCGCAGGCAGACTCCCGGCGCCAGTCGTCCGGCCCGTCCCCGGCGCTGTTCGGCGGAGGCCAGTGATATGACGGCGGTTTCCAGCGCGGTGAAGCCGGTGGCCGGATCGAAGACCGGAACGCGCTCCAGCCCGGAGTCAACCACAATCCGGACGCCTTCAATGGTCAGACTGGTTTCGGCCAGATTGGTGGAAAAAACCGCCTTGCGCCGTCCGGCCGGGGAGGGGGCGAGCGCTTCGTCCTGCTCTTTTTTGTTGAGCGAACCGTAAAGTTCGTAAATCGCCGTGTTGTCCGGCATTATGGATCTTGCGGCTTCGGCGGCGGCGGCGATTTCCGCCGCGCCGGGCAAAAAGATCAGCGCGTCGCCGTCGCAGGAAGCCATCAGTTGCGCGGCGGCGCGGGCGGCGGCGAGCGGGATGTTGCGCCGGTCGTCCGGTCGTCCGGCATAGCGGGTTTCCACCGGAAACATTTGTCCGGCGGCGGTGAGAATCGGCACATCGCCGAGCAGACGAGCCACCGGTTCGGCGTCGATGGTGGCGGACATGACAATGAGTTTCAGGTCTTTGCGCAGATTTTTGCGTACATCGAGCGTCAGCGCCAGCGACAGGTCGGTCTGAAGACTGCGTTCGTGAAATTCGTCGAAGATCACCAACCCGACGCCGGGCAGTTCCGGATCGGCCTGAATCCGGCGCACCAAAATTCCTTCGGTGACAATTTCCAGTCGGGTGTTTTTGCCGGCAACCCGCTCGTTTTTTACCTGATAGCCAACCGTTTCGCCAACGCTTTCCCCAAGCATGAACGCAATGCGCCGCGCGGCCATCCGCGCCGCGGCGCGCCGCGGCTCAAGCATCACAATGCGTTTCCCGGCGAGGAATTCCGACCTCAACAGTTCCGGCGGCAACGCGGTGGTTTTGCCGCTTCCCGGCGGTGCGGTGATGACTGCGGCGCCGGGAGCGGAGAGTGCGTCAATAAGAGCCGGAAGCACTGCAAGAGTCGGAAGCTCGGAACTCATTTTGACTCCCGGTCGCGGTCGTGTCGGGTCAGGATGTTTTTTGCGCCGCAGAGTATGCAGAGCAGACGCGGCCGGTCGAATTGTTCGTCCGGTCGGTTTGCGATGTCGCTCCACAGGCCGACCAGCAGTGCGAGAATCACGGTATCGGCGTCGAACGGCGGGTTTTTCCAGCGCGGACCGCGATTCACCAGCTGGGTCAGATCGCCGTCCTTCGGAAGCGGAATTGCTTTGAATTCAAGCAGTTTCTCGATAACGCGCCGCGCGGCTCCGGCCAGATTGTTGCCGTCGAGCATTGCGGT
>JAEWSS010000202.1 GCA_023459755.1 Verrucomicrobiota bacterium
GGACGGCGTGGTATATTATGAAAAGTAAAAGACATAAAAAGGCGGGAAGTGGCGCATGATGACGATAAAAAATTGTACTGTCGCGATCGTCGGGCTGGGGCTGCTCGGCGCTTCGCTCGGCATGGCGCTGCGCGGAAAATGCGCAAAAGTCGTCGGCTGGGCGCGTCGGGCGGAAACGCGCCGGAAGGCGGTGGCGGTCGGCGCGGTTGACGAAACATGCGACAATCCGGCGGACGCCGTCGGCTCGGCCGACCTGACGATACTCTGTCTGCCGATTCCGGTGATAATCGAATTTCTGCTGACCAACTCCGGACATTTCAAAAAAGGGTCTGCGGTTACCGACATCGGAAGCGTAAAAGCCCAGATCGTTGCCGCGGGGGAGGCGGCGCTGACGCCGGAAAATGTACATTTCATCGGCTCCCATCCGATGGCGGGAACGGAAAAGAACGGACTCGACGCCGCGTTCAAAACGCTGTACAGTCACGCGGAGGTGTTTGTTACGCCGACCGCCGCTTCGGATGTTTCGGCGGTAAATCTGGTGACGGCGATGTGGGAGCAGGTGGATACGCATGTGAATCTGCTGGAACCGACTCCGCACGATGAACTGGTGGCGCACACCAGCCACATTTCGCATCTTCTGGCGCTCGGCCTGACGCTGAGCGTGCTTGCGGAAAAAGACGAACAGCTGCGCCGGTTGCGCTTTTCCGGCTGCGCCACCGGATTCCGCGACACTTCGCGCATTGTCTCCAGTTCTCCGGCGATGTGGCGGCAGATTGTGGAGGCCAACCGCGGCCCGGTGCTTCAGGCGATCGCGGAGTTTGAAAGCAAATTTTCATTGATAAAGCAACTGATAACCGAAGAACGATTTGACGAGTTCGAACAACTTTTCGGCGAGGGCAAGTTTTTGCGCGACAGTTGGATTGAATATAAAAACAAAGAGCATGGCTGTAACTGGTGAACGTTAAAATGAGCGATCTGGCCGTCAAAATCGAAAACGCCACCGTCCGCGTCAAGGGACGGGTAATTCTCGACAATATCAACATGAGTATTCCCACCGGACGCCATCAGTTTATTCTTGGCGCCAACGGCGCGGGAAAGACCACACTGGTAAAAACACTGATGGGCTTCGTCTGGCCGCTTTACGGGGCGAACATCGAAATTCTCGGAAAGAAGCTCGGGAATTACGATTTGGCCGAACTGCGGCGGCATATCGCGTGGGTCAGCCCGTTTTTCCAGCAGTGGAGCAACCCGGAGGCCACCGGACTGGAGCTGGTGATTTCCGGCGTGGACGGTACGTTGGATCTGTTCCGCAAACCGACCGCCGCCGAGATCGAAAAAGCGGAGGAGATCATGAAAAATCTCCGTTGTCTGCATCTGCGCGACGAACATCTGTTCACCATGTCGAGCGGCGAGCAGATAAAGATATTGATCGCCCGCGCCTTTATGACCGATCCCCAGCTGGTCATTCTGGACGAGCCGAGCGTTTTTTTGGACATTACCAGCCGCGAATATCTGTTGTCGGCGGTGTCCGAACTGGCCAAAACCAGTTCGGATATAACCGTGATCTTCATCACTCAGCGGATCGAGGACATCATGCCGGTCTTCGGCGAGGGCATGATTCTGAGTCACGGCCGGATCATGGCGCGCGGCA
Organism: Verrucomicrobiota bacterium; assembly: GCA_023459755.1. Classification (GTDB taxonomy): domain Bacteria; phylum Verrucomicrobiota; class Lentisphaeria; order Victivallales; family Victivallaceae; genus CALXXL01. Next base: position 1,652 of record JAEWSS010000202.1, read on the forward strand.
CCCGCGAAGAGGTCATAACCCGCGAACATCTTCATTCGGCTTTCGACATGCCGATCGATTTCCGCATTTCCAAGTCCGGCCGTTATTGGCCGATCATCGAGTGATGCGGATCGTTTTTGGGGAATAAAGAACGCGCCTTGTTTTCGCTTTCAGCAGGAAACAAGGCGCGTTTCATTATCCGTCGTTTTCCATTTTTGGCCGGCCGCCGGGAGGCGGCGCGGTCAGTCGTTGTGCCGCAGGATGACGGAAAAGTTCAGAACCGGATTATTTTGTCTGTTCCGTGGTGCATATCGGTGCGCCGTTGGCACACTTCTTTGCGGTCGGCTGAGCGGCTTCGTCCGCTATTGCCACCGCGGTCTGCGCCTTCTTCTGCGCGCACTCCTGTTTTGCCGGGCAGGTCGCTTTATCGGCGGACATCGGGCAGGAACCGCTTCCACAGCATCCGGCCAGCATCAACGCTCCGCAAATCACCATCAAACCCTTGATCATAAAAACCTCCATGTTTTTTCTTTGATAATAATTATCAAAGCTGGGGATAATTTATCATTTGTATAGAAAAAGTCAAGTATTTTGCTGCAAAAAAATCATTTGAACTTGAAAAAAGCGGCAAGCGGTCTATTTATAGAAAAACCAACAAAAAGGAGAGGCAATGAAACTGACACCGGTTTTCACGGCGCTGACCATGGCATTGACCATGGCGTGTTCTTCGGCGCATGGGCAACAGGCGGACAACGGGCTTGCGGCGACGATGAGTCCCAGTAAAGGTCTGACGATCATTGATGGCGCATTCGGCCAGGTATCGGCGGTATCGCGGATCATTGCGGTGGAGCCGCCGTGGCAGGAGAAGTGGTTCTGGAACAATACGACGCCGGTAAGTTGCCGGCGTGACGGCGCGTCGGCCGCGATGGTCGAGGCTGATGGCGGCGGCAAATTCAAGCTGAATGAATATTCGGCCGAGGTCTCCGGCAATCGCGCGGTGGTAAAGTTCTGCGGCGAAATGCGCGAGGATCTGCCGACGGAGCTTGAATATTCGGCGTTTCTGATTCCGGACTTTCTGGTGGCCGGGGCGAAATATACGATTACGCAGGCCGACGGCAAAAAAGTTTCCGGTGAGATTTCCGCCGATCCGACGGCAACGGACGGCAAAGCGATCCCCTGCGGCGATTCAATTACCATTTCCGGGCGCTTCGGCACCTTTGTGATCGACCGGGTCAAGGGGCCGGAAATGCAGATGGTGGACCGTCGCATCGACCCGTTTGAAAAGGAAAACGGACTTTGGTTCGGCGTTGTGGCTTATCCGGTGAAGTTCGGCGGGAAGTTTGACAGCGAAATGGTCTTCACCTTCACTCCGAACAAGGATATTGCCTTCTCCGGCAAGCTGGAAGACGCCACCAACGGCAAGTCGCTGCCGCAGACCGCCGCGCCGGAGTTGGTGAACGCCACGGTGGAAGTCGGAGAAATTCCGTTGATCACCATTCCGAAAAGCTATGAGAAGCGCGACGGCAAGTTCGCGGCTCCCGGCGCGATCGAGGTGGTCGGCACCGACGACGCCAGACTCGCCGCCGCCGCCGACAAATATTTTGGCGCGTCGCTGGCGAAAAGTCCGCGCGCAATAAAGGTGGTCGTGGGCGAGAAGTCCGGCGAATTCACCGCTCCGGAACAGGCCGAAGGCTATCTGATCGACAGTTCCGCCAACGGCATCGTGGTGCTGTCCCGCACCGCCCGCGGCGCGTTTTTCGGCCTGCAGACCTTGCGTGACCTGCCGCTGGAATCCGGCTTCCGGATTGTCGACTGGCCGGATATGGAAATGCGGAGCGTTCATCTGCTTGCCGCCGAGGGTACTCCGGTATTTCATAAATATCTGGTCGAAAATTACTTCAATCGGGCCAAGCTCAACAGCATTGTGCTCGAATGCGAATACGTCCGCTGGGACTCGGCCAAAAATCTCTGGGTTCCGAAAACTCTGGACAAGGACGGTCTGCGCGAATTCCTGAAGGTGTGCGAAGCTAATTATATCGAAGTCATTCCGCTGTTTCAGACGCTTGGTCACCTTGAATGGTTCTTCCAGAACGGTCAGAATCTCGAAATGGCCGAAGATCCGGCCACTCCCTACGCCTACAATGTCTCCCATCCCGGCGTTTATCCGGCGATGGAGGCCATACTGGACGAGGTGATCGAGGTTTTCAAGCCGAAATACGTTCATATCGGACATGACGAGATCGACATGATCGGCCGGTTCCCGTACCAGCCGGAAAACGTGAAGCGCGGCTTGGTCGATGTGGTTTATTCCGACATCATGCACTATTACGACTACCTCAAGAAGCGCGGCATCGGCGTGATGATCTGGCACGACATGATCGTCACCAAAACCGAATGCCCGTACAACGGTTCCGGCATGCGGCAGACCGACCTTACCGATTTCCGCGCCAAGCTGCCCAAGGACATCTTTATCGCCGACTGGCAGTATTCCGGTTCGCCGCGGTTCGCGGAATTTCCGGACGTCAAACTGCTGCTGGACGAGGGGTATCCGGTCGTCGGATGCACCTGGTATGAAACGGACAATGTCGAAAACTTCGCCAAGGCGGTCAAGAAGTACAACGCCGCCGGCTTGATGGGAACCACCTGGACCGGATATTTCTCCGGCTGGGAGTCGTTCGACAAATACTTCTACCAGCTTGCGCCATACCTGCGGGTCGGCGCCTGGAGCTGGAACGTCACCGACGAAAACAAGAAAATCAACGGCGACTTTCACCGGGTGTTCTCCGACATGCTGTACCGCGACCGCGCCTTTGAGCGCGAGGATGTGGCCGCGTCCGGCTCGACCGTGGATATCAGCAAGGCCGCCAATCTTGAAGTGTCGCCCGCAAGCGATCCGTTCATGACCGGCGATGACTTCGGCATCACCACGCTGGAACCCGGATTCAAGGCCGGTGCCACCGTGCGGGTCGGAAAAGTCGAATTCAAACTTCCGGAACGCGACGGCAAACTCGCCGCGATCGCCCTCCGCAGCAAGCAGAACCGGATACATCCGGACAGCGTTACGCTGAAACTTGACAGTACCGCGGAAAAACTTTTCCTGCTCAACACGGTGGTCGGCACCATTCCGCCGGCTCCCGAGCAGCTGGTTGCCACGGTCAAACTCAACTACGCCGACGGCGGGACGGTCAGCGTTCCGCTGGTGTTCGGCTGGAACATCGGAACGCTCGACACGCAGGGCAGCCCGAGCAAGGAACTGAACGTCGGACGCCGGTTCGATTTCGGCGGCCGGATCGACCGCAGTATCTGGTACACCGAAATCGTCAACCCGGAACCGGAAAAAGAGATCGCTTCAATCTCGATTGACGGAACCGGAACGCCGTACTATCTGTTCGGTCTCAGTCTTCAGAAATAAGCGATAAATATCGGACGGCTCCAGTCATCCAGTGCGGGATGACCGGAGCCGTTTTTTGTTTTTCTGGTAAAACATATTTGCTGACATTTGTATTTATAGAGTAATGGCGATAATATATTAAAATACAGTTGTCATCAATCGGTATATCGGAAAAGGAGCTTCTTAATAAAAGATGTTTTAGCGTGGGTTTTCAGTGCGTTGATCTGTGCGGTTGCCGCCGGATGCTCGGCATCGCGGCCGGATTATGGCGTCGGCCGGGTGCTGTACTACGAGTTGAACAGTCTGTCGGATTTTTATCATAAACTGGAGCTGCCGCCGAACACCGATTTCCGCATTGCGGTTTATCCCGATGCAATCCTGAAAAATGACATGCCGAAGGGCGAAATGTTGTTTCGTACTCCGCTGTTCAATTCCGGCGCGGACGGAATTGTGGAGGTTGCGGCGGCGTTAAGCGACCGGCTTCCGGTTGAAGCGGTCATTGAAGTGACGGCGGACAATCATACCGAACGTCTCGTTTTTATGCCGAAAATTTCGATGCGGCCGGGAAGACTGATCGCCGCACGAATGGACTGCGACGGCGCTCCGGCGGCCGGCAGCCTGTTTGAAGTGCAATATGTGGAAGGCAGTCAGTATGATTATGAACGGGACGATCAGTATACCAAAAAACGACTGATCTTCTTTCTGGAGTTTCCGCCGCAGACCGACGAACAGTTGATTTGTCGCGCCCGTCCGTTTGCCGAAGCAATGGGCGGATGCGATTTTTCCCGGCCGCCGCTGATCGAACGCTCCCCGGAAACTTATGTCGTCCGCTTTCCGCGGCTGGCCAACGATGGCGGCGAACGCTTTTGCGAGGTGACGCTTGCGCGTCATACGCTGAAAGAATGCCGTTGAAATACGTTCGGCGGCAGTGATATTCCGGTTG
>JAEWSS010000203.1 GCA_023459755.1 Verrucomicrobiota bacterium
GGATACGACTGCGCCCTGCTCAGCCTCGCCGCCATGACCGACGCCACGGTGGACGAACTGCTTGAACACTGCCGCCGGGTGGCCGCGGTCATTCCGGTGATCGGGTTCTATCTCCAACCGGACGTCGGCGGACGGGTGCTGCCGTTTGAATTTTGGCGCGAGTTTATGAAGATCGACAACGTTCTGGCGGTCAAAATGGCGCCGTTCAACCGTTACCGCACGCTCGACGTGGTTCGCGCCGCCGCCGAAACCGACCGCGAAGTCACCCTGTATACCGGAAATGACGACAACCTCCTGATCGATCTGCTCACGCCGTACAACTTCAACGGCCGCGAAATGCGGATTCGCGGCGGACTGCTCGGCCACTGGTGCGTCTGGACCCGCCGGGCGGTGGAACTGCTCGACGAAGTCCACAAACTGATCGATTCCGGCCGCGACGTGCCGATGGAAATGCTGACACGCAACGTTCAGATAACCGATTCAAACGCCGCACTGTTCGATCCCCGCAACGGCTTCCGCGGCTGTATTCCGGGCATCCATGAAATTCTGCACCGTCAGGGACTTCTGCCCGGCATCTGGTGCCTTAATCCGGAAGAGACGCTTTCCCCCGGCCAGTCCGCCGAGATCGACCGCGTTTGCCGCGCCTATGGCAACCTCACCGACGACGATTTTGTCGCCGCCCATATCCGGGAGTGGCTGCAGTGAGCCGGAAAGTTCAGCAGCGGGCGATCGATACCCGCAACCGCATTCTCGCCGCGGCGCTCGAGCTGTTCAGCGAATGCGGTTTTTCCGGCGCCACAATGGACGCCGTCGCGCTCAAGGCCAAAGCCAACAAACAGCGCATTTACGCCTATTTCGGCAGTAAACAGCAGTTGTTTGAAGCCGTGGTGCTGAAACTGTTCGCGGATGTCGATCTGTTCGCGGGCAACGAGATGGCGGATTGTCCGCCACCCGACTTAACCCGCCGACTGCTGGACGGGTTCATGAAAGTTCACACCGCCCATCCGGAATTTTGGCGGCTGCTGGCGTGGTGCAATCTGGACAATGGAGTTCAGGCGGAAAAACTGATTGACGCCAGAACCCATGAAAACACCATGATCCGCGACATTTTCGAGCGCGGCGTAAACACCGGTGTGATCCGTCCGATGCTCTTCAGAAATTACGTTTATGCGCTTCTGGCGCTCAGCTGGTTTTACTTTTCCAACCGTCAAACGCTGAAGCGGACGCTGTCGCCCGAACTGTTTACGCCGTCCGGATGCGAGCTTCTGCTGAATGAAGTTTCCGCCCTGTTCGCCAAATAGCTCGGGATGACCGAACAATAACGCTGAAAAGCAAAAACGCCGGGAATCGGGCGCTACAAAAACCCGATTCCGGCGTTTTCACCGCCGAGAGCTGATGCCTGGCAAAGCGGATAATGTCCTGATCGGTGCTCACCGGATAACAAAGCGACCGAAAAACTGGGGGACATGGAATCCGCCAAATGACTGCGACCAGCTCACGACTTCCGAATTAATCCGGTGAATATTGATCTTCCAGGCGGAACCCGGCCGCAGCTGGCGAGCCTGAAAGCACTCCAGAGAAATAGCGGTGATCTTCATTTCGGCCGTAAACTCGCCGTCTTTGAGCGTCACCTTCAACGCCCAGTCCGGATCAAGCGTATCCGAGCCGCCCATTCCGCTTTCGTCAAACCGGTTTCCGGCCATGTCGAACGCATAATGAACATAGCGGGAATCGCCGCCGGGCTGAACAAAAATTTCAAAAATATCCGAAGACTGATATACCGCGTCCTCATGTTCAGAATTGAAGCGCAGTTTCGCCGGATCAACCGCGGTCCGACCGGAAAATCTCAAATACAGGGCATTGTCATAAACAAAGGCGCGAACCTCGGTCGGCAGTGCGGGCGCAGCGCCGTCCGAACGCGACAGCGGAATAACCGCGGCCGACGCCCATACCGCATCGTCCGGGATTCCGTCGATTACGGCGGCATCGGCCAGCAGCGGAACAACCGCTTCGGCACGCTTCTCGGTCAACATGGCGCGTGCCGGATTCATATAACGGTCGAGAAAATCAACATCCGGCGAATAATGGTTCAGCCGCGGACGAAGGTCGGCAAGCGTTTTTTCGGCTTCCGCAATATCGTCGGCCAATCCATTGCTGTCGCCGCTCTCGAACTTTTTAAGGATGCGCGTCATACAAGTCCGATATTCCATCAAGACATCGTAGATGCCGCGTCCCCAGCACAGCGTCACCGCCGCCCGTCCGGAGCGGTCGCGGTTATATCCGGCCTGATTCCAGAGATAGTCGTTGACCGTGAGCAGATACGGCTGATGCGAATTCATATCGAAGCCGTTGCAGTTCAAAAAAATCTGACCGTTGACCGCGTCTTTCAACCCGGCAAAAAAGACCGTATTGAACAGCGGAATCGGGTATTCAAAATTATTTGAGTTGTCAAAGATCATCAACCGATGGGTCGGCAGCAGCGAATGAAACCGTTCATAATCGGCCTCGGTTATCACCGGAGAACAGACGTTTGGACCGGTCCAGACAACGTAAACCTCCGGCGGCAGAGTTTTCTCAAGTTCGGTCAGATATTTCACATACCCCGGCCCGGTAAGGTGGTCGTTGGAATACGGAGCCGGACAGATGGCAAATTCGACTTCCGGAAATTCCGGCCGCAGCGCCTCGACGATCCGCTTCATCAGATAACCGTGCGCCGTGCCCAGCGCATTGCCGAAATGCGCGGCCTCTTCGGACGAAAAAAACGTGTATTCTCCATTTTTTGCCGGCGTGGTGTCGTCAAAATAAATGTCAATGTGCTTGAAGCCGATCTGCGCGAACATCCGGCAGAGGCCGATCATTTTTACCACGTCGTCTTCTTTGGAAATGTCAAAAATCGGGCGGCGTCCGCTCACCCGGTACGGACATATCTGCACCATGAAATCAACCACGCCGACCTCGGCCGCCTGACGGACACCGTCCAGCTTTTCGGCGAGTTCGGGGTCGGAGGCGGGATCGGCGGCAAACTCGATCATCCGGTCGAAGTCGTTATTGAGCTGCCAGCCGTAACCGGTAATTTTGCGGGCGGCGACATCGCGCAGATAAGTTTCGGCGCCGCCGCGCAGAGAGCCGCCGTAATAACAGTTTGTCCAATCGGGGAAGTCGTCGACTTCGGCAAACTCCAGAATCGGCCGGCCGTCAGGAGCTCCAGCCATGCCGACCAGCGTCACCGCGGCGTAAAATGCGCCGCGGGCGTCGGAACCGACCGCCAGAATATCACACCCGCCGTCCGGAAGGCGCCGCAAACGCAGACTGTAACCGTACCGCGGCAGCTCCGGCAGCTCGACGCCGGAAAAAAGCGGCGAGTCGGCGGTTCCAAGCAAAATCCGGGTTGCCGGAACTTCGCCCTCGGCAAACTGCTTCGGAGCCGCCCCGATTATCGCCCCAAGCCGGTTGTGCAGATATTCCGCGCCGGCCGCGACTCCGGGAGCGGCGCCGGGATCGGTAACCACTTTGACCCGGTCTTTTGCCAGCGGCAGGCCCGTAAATTCGCCGTAAACCTTCTTGACCTCCGGCACCGGACGACCGACAAAATAAGCATTGTATTCTTCGGCCGGAGCCGCCACCGAGACAATCGCGGCTAAGACCGCAAAAAAATATCGTTTTTTCATTTTTTTCCCAATAATGTTATACGCTTTTCTGAATGAGAAGTCACCAACGCGGGATTTCCGCAGAAACCGGTCAGGTAAAGCAAAAATGCGGTGTTGGTGATTTGTCATGATGAAATGCGTGTTGCGTCAACGGACAAAGCCGTCATCCTGTTCGTCGATATGCGCCTTTTTCAGATCGTGAAAAAGTTCGATCACATTTTTTACGCCGCCGGCAAGTATCCAGACCGCGCAGGCAATGCC
>JAEWSS010000204.1 GCA_023459755.1 Verrucomicrobiota bacterium
GAACGGTACCAGCGTGGCGTGTCCGGTTCCGGCAACTCCGGTGAAAAAGTCGGCCATCACCTTGTCCACTCCGGTGAACTGAACCGTTCCGGCCACCGCGAACAGCAGCATGAAAAACAGCAGTGTCCACCAGTCAACTTCTCTTTCGACGTAGTGGCGCGCCCGGTTGTGACGGATTATCATCACCAGTCCGGAACAGATCAGCGGAGCGATCAGCAGAATGCTGTTTTTTTCCAGTCCGAACAGTTGTTCGAGCTGGTGATGGCTGGCGATCACTCCGATGGTGGCCACCAGCAGAATCACGCCTTGAAGATACGGGACTTCAACCACCGGCGCCAGCGACAGATTTTTCGCCAGACGCTCCTGAAGATGGCGGTCGAACAAATGCAGATCCCTGCGGAAATGGAACATGGTGAAGGCGATAGTTGCCGCCAGCGCAACAATCATCAGCGGGAACGCCCAGGTCATGAAGTCGCCGAAGGTGAGTCCCGCCTTGGTGCCGATGAAGATGCCGACCGGGTTTCCCATCATGGTTCCGGCCGACCCCACGTTGGTGGCCAGTACGCAGATCATCACATAGGGCAGCGGGTTGAGTTTCAGCCGGTCGCAGACCTGAAAAATCAATGTGGAGATAAAAATAATGCTGGTAACTTCGTCAACCGCGCAGGCCAGCAGCGCCGAGGCCGCGGCGGTGCAGGCGATGAATTTACGCCCGGAGATGTTCGGCATCGATACGATCAACTGGACCACCCAGGTGAAGAATCCGAGGTCGCGCAATGCTCCGACAATAATCATCATGCCGACCAGAAACAGAATCACCTCCAGCGATGACGAGGTGACAAAACGCGCGATGTTCAGCGAATTGGTGAAGATCAGCACCGACAAACCGAGAAAGGCGATCGCCAGACGGAAATTCCAGAAAAACAGCGTTCCCATGATGATGGCCAGAAACACTCCGCAACTGGTGGCCTGCTTGAAGTCCAGCGCTCCGGAGTAATGGCCCAGCATTCCGGCGCCCAGACTGGCGGTCAGCATAATCGCAAATCGTACCGCCATGCTTTTCGCTGTGAGATTGTCGCCGGAGCCTTCTTCTTCGCTCATTTTTTAACCCCCTGTATTTTTTTGAAAACGAAAATTCTCAGTCGTCACCGCCGGATTACGCCCAAAACAGGTCGCGGACCACGTTTTCAAGCCGCACCACGCCGGAGAACCGGCCGCCGCGGGTGACGATCACCTGGCGGACCCTGGCGGTGATAAAAAGTTTCACCAGCTGGATCGCCGGGGCGTCCTCCTCGATTTTTTCCATGGTTTCACGCATGAAGTCGGCAAGTTTGGTGTCCTGCGAATTTTTCAGCATTTCCGCGAACGGCTGGAAGCGCAGGATCGGCGTGAGGTCGTTCATCCAGAGAATGTGTTCCGGCAGGCTGAAGCGGAGAATGTCGGCCGCGGAGACCACGCCGCGCAGGTCGCCTTCGTCGTCCAGTACCGGGATTTCGTCGGCGCCGCGGGCGGCGATGGCGGCGATGGCGGTGTGGAGCGTGTCCGATTCGGTCAGCGTCAGCGGCGAATGATCCATCAGGTCGCGGACTCTGAGGTAGGCGGGAATCTCCATGGCGGCGTCCGAGAAGAAGTCGAGCACCGCGCCCGGACTTTCCAGCGCGGCTGCCTTGGCCACCGCATTCGGCGCGGAAAAGGTTTTCGCCAGCGCCGAGAGCACTTGAAGGTGCAGTCCTGGATCGTCCGCCGGGGTGATTATCAGCACGGTCACATTGACTTTTTTCCCGTCGGCCGCGGCAAAGTCAACGCCTTTTTCACTGGTGGCGACGGCGATCAGCAGCGAATCCACACCGGACAGCCGGGCGTGCGGAACCGCCAGACCGGGAGCGACCACGGTGGACATCAATTGTTCGCGTTCGCGGACGGCGGCAAGAATCGCTTCGCGGTCAAGACCGGCGGTGTTGTAGGCGAGCCGTTCGGCCAGTTTTTCGATCACTTCGTTTCCGGTCGCCGCGGCGGTGCGGCAGATGATATTGCCTTCCGCCAGATAACCGCACAGGCTGAAATTACAGATTTCGTTCATGCTATACACCTTGAGTTTATGCCGTAGCGCCATGCTCTGTTTATCGGCTAATGTAGCGCGGTATTGGGAAAATGTCAAACTTTGCCTTCCGGTTTTACTTGAAAAAAACGCTTTCCGGGGGTATATTCAACGTATAAATAAGGATAGGGAAATGGCTGAAGCGGTCCGGACCGAGTACGACGAAAATACGATATTGACATTGAAGTCGCTGGAGCATATACGCCAGCGGCCCGGAATGTATATCGGCCGGCTGGGCGACGGCTCCAACCCGAACGACGGCATCTACATCATGCTCAAAGAGGTCGTCGACAACAGCGTGGACGAGTTCATCATGGGCGTCGGCCGCCGGATCGACGTGAAGATTGAAGACGGTTCGGTGTCGGTTCGCGACTGCGGGCGCGGCATTCCGCTCGGCAAGCTGGTGGAGTGCGTCTCAATGATGAACACCGGCGGAAAATACAACGACAGCGTGTTCCAGTTTTCCGTGGGGTTGAACGGCGTTGGAACCAAGGCGGTCAACGCGCTTTCGGAAAAATTCACGGCGCGCTCCGTCCGCGGCGGAAAATTCCGGCAGGCCGAATTCGTTCGCGGCGATCTGGTCAATGACTTTGAGGGAGAGACCGACGAAAAAGACGGAACCCTTGTCTGCTTTACGCCGGACGAAAAAATGTTCCCCGGCTATGCGTTCCGCGACGAATACATTGAGCGGCGGATGTGGATGTATGCTTATCTTAATTCCGGACTTTCAATCTACTGCAACGGCCAGTGCTTCTATTCGCAGAACGGCCTCAAGGATTTTCTGGAGTGCGAATGCCAGGATGACCGGCTGTACGACGTGATCTATTTCAAAAGTCCGACGGTGGAATTTGCGCTTACCCACAGCAATAATTACGGTGAAAACTGCTTTTCGTTCGTCAACGGGCAGTTCACCAGCGACGGCGGCCCGCATCTGTCCGCCTTCAAAGAGGGCGTGCTCAAGGCGGTAAACGCCTACACCGGAAAAACCTTCAAGGCCGACGACGTGCGCGACGGCATGGCCGGCGCGGTCGCAATCAAGGTGATGGAGCCGCAGTTTGAGTCGCAGACCAAGAACAAACTGACCAATCCGGAGGTCAAGGGACCGGTGGTGGCCGAGGTCGCCCGCGTGGTCGAGGACTTCCTCCATAAAAACCGCGAAATAGCCGATATTCTGGTGGACAAGGTCAGCCGGAACGAGCAGCTTCACCGGCAGATTCAGGACGTCAAGAAAAAGTCGCGCGAAGCGGTCAAGAAAACTTCGCTGCGCATCCCCAAGCTCAAAGACTGCAAAATGCACCGCGGCGACAAGGGCAAAAAGGGCGTTCCGGTTCCCTCCACCATGATTTTTCTGACCGAGGGAGACTCCGCCGCCGGCAGTCTCGAAAAATGCCGCAACGTGAACACGCAGGCCATCTTCGCCCTCAAAGGCAAACCGCTGAACTGCTACGGACTCAGCCGCGACAAACTTTACACCAATGATGAACTGCTGTTCATCATGCAGGCGCTCGGCATCGAAAACGATATCGACAATCTCCGGTACGACAAAGTCATTATCGCCACCGATGCCGATGTGGACGGCATGCACATCCGCAATCTGCTGATGACCTATTTTTTGACTTATTTCGAGCATCTGGTGCTTTCCGGCCACCTGTTTGTGCTGGAGACTCCGCTGTTCCGGGTGCGCTTGCGCGACGCGGCGCCGCTGTACTGCTACAGCGATTCCGAGCGCGACGCGGCAGTGGCAAAACTCGGCAAAAAGTCGGAAATCACCCGGTTCAAGGGGCTGGGCGAAATATCGCCGGACGACTTCGGAGAATTCATCGGCGAAAATATCAAACTTTTACCGGTTACGCTGGACAATATGCGCAATATTCCGGAAATACTTTCGTTCTACATGGGCGCCAACACCCCGGCGCGCAAGGATTATATCATGAAAAATCTTGAGGTTCCGGTCTATGAGTGACGAAACTGACCGCATTGACTCCGGCGGCGCGGAACCGGAAAACCTGAACGCGGAACCGGAAGCCGGTTATCCGCCGTCCGAATCGGCGTCCGAAGACGCTCCCGATCAGGCGGTCACCGGCGAACGCGAGGCCGCCCGCAAGGCCGGAACCAACTCCTATTTTCAGCGGATGTTCGACCGCAACTATCTGGAGTACGCCGCTTATGCGATCAAGGATCGCGCGATTCCGAACGTGGATGACGGCCTGAAACCGGTTCAGCGCCGCATTCTGTGGGCGATGCACAAGATCGACGACGGGCGCACGCACAAGGCCGCTTTTGTGGTCGGCGAAGTCATGGGTAAATACCATCCGCACGGCGACGCTTCAATCGGCGGTGCGCTGGTTGTGCTGGCCAACAAGGAATATTTCATCAAAAAACAGGGTAACTTCGGAAATATTTTTACCGGAAGCGGCGCGGCGGCTGTCCGCTATATCGAATGCGGACTCTCACCGCTCGGCCGCGAGGTGCTGTTCAATGACGACATCACCGAAATGGTGGACACCTACGACGGCCGGAACCTGGAGCCGGTGACACTGCCGGTGAAGATTCCGGCGCTGCTGATGCTTGGTTCTGAAGGAATTGCGGTCGGCATGGCCACGCGGATCATGCCGCATAACTTTGTGGAACTGCTCGAAGCGCAGATCGCGGTTCTGGAGGGGCGAGAATTCACACTTTATCCCGACTTTCTGCAGGGCGGCATCATGGATGTCAGCGAGTACGCCGACGGCAACGGAAAAATAATCCTGCGCGCCCGGATCGAAATACGCGACCGCAAACTGTATATCCGAGAAATACCGGCCACCACCACCACCGAGAGCCTGATCGCCAGCATCGAGCGCGAGGCGGAAAAAGGCCGCATAAAAATCGCCTCCGTCAACGACTATACCAGCAAGGAGGTGGAGATCGAGGTGATTCCCACCCGCGGCTACGATCCGGAAAAGGCGCTGAACGCTCTGTACATGTATACCGACTGCGCGGTGTCGATTTCTCCGAATCTCACGGTAATCCGGGACAAGCGCCCCTGCGTGATGAGCGTCACCGAGGTCATCCAGCGCAACACCGGCCGGCTGCTCGAATATCTGCGGCGCGAACTGGAGATCGAACTTGACCGGCAGAATGAACTGTTTCACGCCAAGACGCTGGCGCAGATATTCTTTGAAAACCGCATCTATAAAAGAATCGAGGAGTGCGGCGACGAAGCCGCCGAATACCGCGAAGTCCATTCCGGACTCGCGCCGTTCCGCCACATGCTGAAGCGCGACGTGACCGACGAGGACGTGGACAAACTTCTGGCGCTGCCGGTGCGCCGGATCAGCCGGTTCGACATCGCCAAAAACCAGACCGAACTGCGGGCGATCGAGAAAAAAATCGTCGAAGTTGAACGTCATTTGAAGCAGCTGAAAAAATACGCGATCGACTACCTGCGCGGCCTGATCGAAAAATACGGTCCGCAGTTTCCCCGCCGCACCGAGATCGAAACGCTGGAGAAAATCGACCGCAAGGCGGCGGCGCTCTCCAATATCCGGGTCGGCTGGGACCGGAAAAACTGCTATGTCGGCACCGCGGTGAAGAGCGACGACTATGTGATGGTCAGCGAGTTCGACCAACTGCTCTGCGTGGAGCGCTCCGGCCGCTACCGGATCGTCAATATTCCGGACAAAATGTTTGTGGACCGGCTGTACGAGTTCCGCAAACAGGACGCCGCCGCGGAGTTCGGCGTGATCTACAGCGACCGGAAGAGCGGAAAATTCTACGGCAAGCGCAGTCGTATCGAAAAGTTTATCACCGACCGCGAATATCAGCTTTGTCCGCCGTCGTGCCGGCTGGAACTGCTGACACCGTGTCCAAACGCGGTCTATGTGCTGAAACTGGGCGGGAAAAAACCGCCGCTGGAACTCAATTTGATGGATCTGCCGGTGCGTTCGCCGCGGGCGCGCGGAATACTGATCGCTCCGGACGTTCAGAAAATCACTTTTTCGCGCTATCTGACGGAAGAAGAGCTGGCGGCGGCACTCGCCGTGCAGCAGACCGCGCCGTCCGAAGACGGCGAGGAGCAGGAACCCGTTGAGGCTAACGATCTTCACGATGAGCGGGAAGCCGATGCCGCGGCGGAAATAAAAAATGACACGGCGGGCGACAACTCGGAAAAAGCGGAGCCGGAGAAACGCACCGGCGTCGCGGAGGCGGTCGAGCCTGAACTGATTGAGGTTGTACCGGATGAATCCGGCGAAGTCGCGGTTGAACCGCCGAAAAAGCGGGCGAAGTCCGTCCGGAAAAAGGCGGCGCGCAAAAATACCGCCGCCGTTTCGGATGCGGCGGCGACGCCGAATCTGGACAATGGCGATTCGGCGGAGGTCGATTCCGATGATGCCGCCGACAACGGGGATCGCAGTTCCGGCGGCGGCGACGGCGCCGATGACGGAAAAACCGGAGACGATTTCGGCATAGTTCAGCCTGAGTTCGGGTTTTGATTTTTAACTTTATCCTGGGGTGACGCAACGGTTGGCGTCCGGCGGGCTTTTCTTTTTTCACGGTCAATGCTATATTATTAGGTTAAATTAAATATGGAGCTGAAAAATGGATCGTTATGACGTGGCCGTGGTCGGCGCCGGAGTCTCCGGCGCGTCAGTCGCATGGCAGTTGTCGAAATATAAGCTTAAAGTGGCGTTGCTGGAGAAAGAGACGGATGTCGGATTCGGCGTTTCCAAGGCCAACAGCGGCATTATTCACGGTGGTTTCCATCACAGCGCGGAGAAAACGCTCAAGGCAAAACTTGAGGTGCGCGGCAATCTGATGTTTGAGAGTCTGCAGTATCAACTCGGATTTCCCTTCAAACGCAATGGAATACTGGTGGTCGGCTACAGCGAGGAGGAGATGGAGACGGTGCGGATGCTTTACCGGCAGGGCCGGGCAAACGGCGTTCGCAATCTCGAACTCTGCGGCCGTGACCGGGTGCTTCAACTGGAGCCGAAACTTTCTCAGGACGTCGCGGGCGGTTTTTTTGCGCCCAACGGCGGTACGATCGAACCCTACCGCTATGTTTTCGCGCTGGTGGAGGGCGCCAAACGCGGCGGAGTGGAGCTGTTCACCGACTTCAAACTGTCAAAGGCGGTAAACCGCGACGGCGGCTGGGAGCTTGAAGATGCCGCCGGACGCAAAATCTCGGCGCGCTACGCGGTCAACGCCGCCGGACTTTATGCCGACGACGTGTCGCGTATTTTCAACGCCGAACAGTTCCGCATCACGCCGCGCAAGGGCGAGGAGTATCTGCTTGACCGTCATACCCGCGCCGCCGTCACCCGCGTGGTGTTTCCGGTGCCGACCAAGGTCAGCAAGGGCATTCTGGTGATTCCCACCGTCGAAGGCACGGTCATGATCGGCCCGACCGCCGAGGCGACCGACGACAAGACCGCCGTCACCACCTCCAGCGGCAATCTCCAGCGGATTCTGGCGCAGGTAAAACATATGGTGGACGGCATTTCGGCCGGCGACGTGATAACCTCTTTCGCCGGTATGCGCCCGACGCTGCCGGGTGACGATTTCATGATAAAACCGTCCGACATCGCGCCGAACCTGATTCAGGTGGCCGGCATCCAGTCACCCGGCCTGACCGCCAGCCCCGCAATCGGCGAATATGTGAAGGATCTGCTGAAGAACTGCGGTCTGGAACTGGTGGAGAAGGCCGAGCCGGAGCCTTATGTGCCGCCGGTGGACGAAATTCGCCGCCGCACGCCGGAGGAGCTGGACGCGCTTTGCAAAAAAGACCCGGCATACGGTCGGGTGGTCTGCCGCTGCGAACAGGTGTCGGAGGCTGAAATTGTCGAAGCAATCCGTCAGGGGCATACCACCATCGACGGAATAAAGTTTTATACGCGCAGCGGCATGG
>JAEWSS010000205.1 GCA_023459755.1 Verrucomicrobiota bacterium
CCACTGGACGCTGTCGGACGAACCGTCGTCCGCGCCATCCGGGTGGCCGAAATTCAAAATGATTCTGACTTTGGTGGCGTTCTCCGAAGAGTGCGCCGCGGCGACGCCGAGGAAAAAGTTTCCGGGACTGTCAGCAGTTGCCCGTTTTTCCGGTTCATTCCAGAAAACCTTGCTTCCGGCGGTGATCGCCCCGGTCGTTTTCTCGACATCGTAAATTCCACTCAGATGCAGCGCACCAAGCTCTCCGGCTCTCACCGTGGTTTTGACGACGCCGAGCAGCGCCCCGAACCGGAGGATCTCCCCGGCATCCAAATTGCGCGACGAAGTGAAATCCACCGCTTCTCCGCGCTGGACAAAGGTTGCGTTCATAATTCTCCCGTCTTTTGATGTTGAAGTTTCCTGATCCGGTCGATCACCATCTTCGATGTGATCGCCTTGGTGCATTCGAACTTGTCGCGGGCCTCCTTTTTCCGGGGACACCAGAGGAAGTCGAAATGGTTGAAGTCGCAGCGCGTGTCGTTCCAGCAGCCGTGGCAGACGGTCGCGTTCTGGACGCGGTACGGCGTTTCGAACTCGTTCACCGGATCGGTAAAGCCCGAAAGCAGGATCACCGGAACCCGGCAGCACCATGCCAGCCAGGAAAGTCCGGACGAGAGGCCGAGGAACATGTCGGCGTCCTTGATGAGATCGATCCGTTCCTGCAAAGGTCGGTCGCCGGTGAAATCCTCCGCGCCGTAGGGAATGTGGTTCCACGTGTAGTCCGTACCGTATTCGGCCATGCGGTCGACGCAGAGGACGCGATAGCCCTGCGATTTCAGGTAGGCCACTACTTCACGCCAACCGAAGGGATTGTTCCAGTATTTGCACTGGCTGCTTGCCTGTGCCGCGATGCAGACGTATTTCTCCTTAATTTTCCGCTCGGCAGTCAGATTGACGCGCGGCGGCATATCGGATAAATCATCAATGCCGAGAATCTTTCCAGCCGTCCGGTGCAAGCCGATCTGCCGGAAATCAAACGGCTGATGATCGGTGTCGCCGCCGAAGAACAGGCCAAGATTGTAAGTGGCATATGGCGTTAATTTTGCCGCATCCTCTTTCGTGCAAAACTCAATATCGGGATACTGCGCCTTGAAGATTTCCGCAAGACGCGGCTCCATGGAGCAGAACAGTTTGCATCTGTGCTTCTTCTGGAACCGTTCCACGAAAGAAAACCAGGCAATGGTGTCACCCAGCGCACCGACTGGCAACTGGATCAAAACCTCTTTGCCGGAGAGGTCAAGATCATGGGTAAAAATCGGTTTCCCCAGTTCGCCTTTCCGGTAGATTTCCAGACGGAAACGGATGTAAAACTTCTTCACCGATTCGACCGTACATCCCGGTTTCACGTCCATGGAATACAAGAGACAGTCCGTGTCCAAATCCTTGAAAACGCAGCGGTATTCGCCCTTGTTAGGGAATTTTATTCTAAGCCCGTTGTTGAAATCGAAGCGGATGCCGTCCACCGCTTCCAATGTCGGCTCTGCTGGCGGCAAAACAAAGGTCGGCTCTTTTGGCGGCCCGGATTGAACCGGGAGCGGCGTATCCGCCACCGGTTCGCATTTAATACTGAAATCAGACATATTCAATGTATCCTCCTGTTTCGACTGTGATATTTGCTCCGGCGGAACTGGTGACCGCGAATGCGCTTGCTCCGCTTGCAACATAGAACATGCCGCCGGAATCGACCGTGACGCTGGTTGCGTAATTGTATCGTGAGAGATAAAAACTGCCGCCCTCGGAGACCGTCACATTCGTCGCATGACATTGGCTTGAATGCATCCACATCACCGCGCCGCTGGAAAGCTGAACGTTTTCCAAATCGGTGAAATAGGAGGCCGTCAAAGACGCGCCCAAGCCCAGCGTCACATTGGCAATGTTGCAGGAATTGCAAATCCACGCCGTGCCGCCGTCGGCGATGTTGAGATTCACCGCCGAACAGTTCTGCGAGATGTAGAGGTATGCACTCGTTCCTACCGCAACATCCGTCATGCCGCAGGTGTAGTAAATGCTGGCATACGCGCTGTCGCCGAGGGCAAATCCCTGCCAGTCGCAGAAGTTCGATCCCCACATCCGCGCCCCGCCACCGAGGGTGTTACTGGTGAAGCCGCAGTAGTTTCCCATATTCACCGAACAACTTCCGATGCTCACATTGGAGAGCTGGCACATGGAATAAACTTCCAGCCGTCCGCCGTCCGAAACGTTGACGCCGTCCACTTCGCAGTTCTGCAAAATATGGAGACTGCCGCCCGATGAAACGTTGAAATCCCGCCCGGAACAGGCATAACGCAGATAACACCATGCGCTCGTATTCGCCACCGTCACATGCGTTCCGCCGCATCCGTTGGAAAACATCTGCCAGCCGAAAATGAGCGTCGAAGTCATCTGTCCCCCGTAGGAGCAGTAACACGATCCGCCCTTTTCGACGGTGGTGCTGATCGCCCGTCCGAAGTTGGTGACGTAAAGCCAGCCGGAACTGAGAACCGTGGTGCGGATGGCAGTTCCGTAGAAGTCCGCGAACTGGCTGCCGTAGCTGTTGACCACGGTGTCCAATGCGCGTCCGCTGGAAAAAATCCGCTGGTAGGCGTTGCTGAAAATTGTGTTGTACTGCGCCGCCGCTCCGAATGAAACGAACTGACTGCCGCCGGAACTCATGACCGTGCTGAGTGCCGAAGCGTAATAATAGAGCTGCTGATCCATCCCCCCGGCAAGCACATAATTGCAGGCCGTGCCGTTGGAAAGATAGAAACTCCCGAACTGGTTCGAGCCGGTCACCACCGTTTCCGAATCATGCCCCCATACGCCGTGATTGACCCGTCCGCCCGACCCCACGGTGACATCGTAGCATTTGCCGCCGCTTGAGACGTATAAAATCGCGTTGCTCATCACGGTGGTGTGCGTAACATTCATTCCATTGTAACACCAGAAACTCGCGTTCGGCACGATGGTGGTGTGCAACACCTGTACGCCGGAGGATTGCCCGGCGTTGAAATCCGCTCCACTGGAAACGACCGTGCTGTCGAAAGT
>JAEWSS010000206.1 GCA_023459755.1 Verrucomicrobiota bacterium
CCGTGGGGCGCGGAATCTCCGCTGGTCTACCGGCGCAATCAGAACGACGGCAACTCGGTGCCGATTTACGCGGTGGCCGCCCGACACAACGGCGTCGGCAACATCGGATATCTCGACGGCCACATCAGCGACACCACCGACCGTGCCGGACTGTGGCACCAGTCCAAAATTGCGGCGGTAGCCGACAGCGCCGGGTATCCGCTCGGTGAGGTTTTTGACAAAAACGACTGATTGAAAAATTTTTTCCGATTCCAGTCCGGAATCCGCAACCGCAATATACGGCAGCGCGATTCCGGTTTTTTATTTTAAACCATGTCCCGCATCGCGCCTCCGGCAACAACGCCACCCCGGCAAAGCAACGCCGGTATGCCGAAGTTCAGCCGGGTTGTTTTTTCAAGTCGCCAACAAATTTTTATTTTCATCTTAATATCGTTATAACATTCATCCGTTATCGTATTGGGTACAAGCCGGAAAAACCGCGATATTTCCCATATCGCAGAGAAACAAGCTCAACCCAAAGGAGCAAATGTGAAAACGGATGGAAAAAGGCTTCTACTTTTCATGCTGACACTCGCCGGAGTATTTCCCGGGTCCGGAGCCGAACCGCCGGTCGCGGCGATCGCAGCCGAGACCAATGTACAGAAAATACGTTTTGTGGAGGATGACGCACAGAACTACATGGTGTCAAAAATCTACGAATTGAAAAACCAGAAGGCGAACGACATTGTGCCGTTTGTTCTCGGCGCAGTAAAACGCTATGCGAAGAACGGGTCGGCCGACCGGATCAATTACGCCGCCGGCAATCAACAGCTGGTGGCGGTAAGCTGTCCGGTGCCGCTTATGCCATATATCGACGATATGATCGCAAAACTTGACCGCCCCGGAACAAAAGGTCCGGACGGCAGCGGAATCGACGGAACCGGCATTGTCCGCAGCGTTTACACTCCGGTCTGGCGCTCCGGAGAGGCAATGATGAACGTCATGATAAAAGCCGGTATTCCGTCCAACGCCACCGAAGGGGCAAATCAGGATGCCACCGTCGCCTTCGATGCGGCAACCAACCTGATTTACTGGAAGGACTCCATCCGCAAGAACGACGATATGAAGAAATATCTGGTCTGGCTGGACCGCCCGGTTCCGCAATGCGATATTACAATCAATGTATATGAAGTGCGGGAGTCCGATCTGCTTGATCTCGGCCTCGACTATCTGGCCTGGAAAAACGGTCCGGGGTTGAACCTGTTTGAGGCGGGAGCGACGTTTCTTGAAGACTCCGCCCTCGCGGAAGCGTTCGGACCGTATGGATTTTTTATGTTTGCTCCGGCGTTCGACCTGTCATTTGTCCGGCTGCTCCGGCAAAACGGCCGCGCCCGGCTTGCCACCGCCGCAAACCTGACCGTATCGACCGGCCACAACGCCGAACTTTCATTCACGCCGGGATATCAGAATCTGACTAAAAACGATAAGTTCGCCAGCGCGGTCGATGTTTCATCGAATGACCGGCTGGAACTTCGCATCTCCTCGCCGGTCATCTCGCTTTCCGGAGACAGCGACAAGAAAACCGGTCAACTCGGCTTCACACAAGAGGACTATGACCGGCAGACCGCTGTCCTGAACTTTCAGTATTCCTTGAAAATGAGCTGCGTGGTCGAGCGCGACAACCGCGGCAATGAACTTTTTGAAAGCACCGACACCACCGGCTCCGTCACCGTCCAGACCGGAACCGAACGGCTGTTAAGCCGGTTTGTCCGGGAAATGGAAACCGAACAGACCGTCGGCATACCGTTTCTCTGCGAAGTGCCGGTGCTTAAATATATTTTCGGCACGACCACGCGGAACCGGGAAAACGTCTTCTATTTCGTCTCCGTACAGTCCAAACTCCGCCATCCGGACGCCGAAATAGCCGCGATCACCGGTAAGCTGATTTCCGTTCCCGAACTCGTCAATCCCCAGGTGGAAAGTAATTGACCATGAAAAATAAAACTGCAATCATCGCCGCCCTCGCCTGTTCCGCCTGCGCCGCTTTTGCCAACCAACAGCCGACCGGCAACGACAATCCGGCCTACAGCCAGAGCAACGTTCAGGCGCAACTGCGGTTGAACATCAGAGAAAACGCCGACGTCGTACACTTCATCCGCGATACCAACGACCCGAAAATAATCACCAAAACCTATGTGCTCCAACACGCCGACCCCTATTCGATCCGCCCTTATCTGCGCGAAATGGTGCAGGCGCAAAGGGTGGACTACAATAATCCAGCCGGCCGCGCCAACCCGGACTACTACAACGTGTACAGCAAAGACAACGCGGCAAAAACCCAGAAAATATTCGTTCCATGCGGCATCGAATGTGTGAAGTTCACCGATGGAACCGGAGTAATTATGGTGTCGGCGGAAGAATACCGGTTCAACAGCAGTACCAACGGAATGGGCATCGACGAACTGGTCGGACGGCTCGATCAACCGGGGATCATGAACTCGTCGGGCCAGCCGAAATATCTCTATTTTCCGGCAAACCGCAGCGCGAAAGAGCTGCAGGGCATGATCAAACTGGTCGGCGCAAACGTCTCCAATGATACGGTTGAACTTATCGGCGGCAAAGACAAGATTGAAGTTGATTCCGACTTGAATTGCCTTTTTTTCAACACCGCCCTTTATTCGCGCAAAAACATCGGGGAAATGCTGAAGCTGTATGACATCGCCCCGCCGGAGGTCACAGTCAGCTGCGTCGTCTATGAACTCGACGCGGAGAACGACGGTATGCTCGGCGTCGACTTTCAAAGCTGGAAAAATAACGACGGACTCCGACTTCTGCAGACCGGCGCCGACATGTCGCATAACGCCAATTTGAACAACTTCACCGCCGCCGTCCGGCCGGAAGGAACGATCAATACCCACTACTTCGATTTCCAACCAAAGTGGAATACCAAATTTCTGGATTTTCTCGTTTCAAAAGGCAAAGCAAAAGTGGTGTCCGTCGGCACAATGGCCATCAAAAACGGCGCCACCGGCACACTGAACCGCTCCACCGGAATCCTTTACGCAGCGCTTTCTCCGATCCCGGACAAACCGGAAAACGGAACCGGAAAACACGGCAATGCGATCGAAGTAAAACCGGTTAACGACAAGTTCAGATTCGCGTTGGAACTCACGCCGTCAATCACGGAAAAAGCCACAATACTTACCGTAAAAGTCACAACCAGAAGTCTGCTGGGCTACACATCAAACGGCGATGTCCGCACCGCGGAGTATGCGTCCGACCAGAAAATCATGCTCGGCAATGGAAAAAACCGGTTCTACCTCGGCGGAGTGGAAAAAAAACAGACCGTCAGCGACGTCGGCGGCGTTCCGTTTCTGAAAGACCTCCCGGTACTCGGCTGGTTGTTCGCCACGGAACGCGAATCAACAAAAAAATCCAGAATCGTGGTCGTTGCCGACTGCGAAGTGATCCGGCCGAATACCACGATTTCAACCGAGGCTCTCGAAAAGATCGAATTAATACAACGCGCCAATGACAACACGGACGGAGAGTCCAACTCATACGGCTACCGGCAAATCGGTCTGGACAAGGAAATCTGAAACAACCAAAAACCAATGCCGGATCTTCAATCCGGAGAACCGGCGAAAAAATCAAACTTGAAAAAGGAAAAAACATGAAAAAGCTCTTAACCGCGGCCATCGCCGCACTTACGGCCGCCGGAGCGGTCGCCGGAGAAAAAATAACCATCAACGGCGCCGGAGCAAGTTTTCCGGCACCGGTCTACGCAAACTGGACGTACAGTTACTCCAACGCCACCCCGAACATTGATGTAAATTATCAAAGCATGGGCTCCGGCGCCGGCATCAGCCACATCAAAGAGGGAACCGTCGATTTCGCCGGCAGCGACAATCCGCTGACGCTGGAGGAACAGAACGCCGCCGGACTGATTCAGTTTCCGATGCTGACCGGCGGCGTGGTCGTCATCGTCAATGTGCCGGGCGTTCCCTCCGGCAAACTGGCGCTCGACCGAAATACGCTGGCCGACATCTTCCTCGGCAAAATCGTCAAATGGAACGATGACCGGCTGAAAAAACTCAACCCCGAACTGAACCTGCCGGCTCTCGACATCACCGTGGTGCGGCGCGCCGACGCCAGCGGAACCAGCTTCATCTTCACCAATTATCTGTCAAAAATATCGCAGGAGTGGCAGGACAAAGTAGGCTGCGGCTCCGCGGTGCAGTGGCCGGTCGGCATCGGCGGCCAGAAGAATCCCGGAGTATGCAACAACGTGGCGAAAATCCGCGGCGCGATCGGCTATACCGAATACACCTACGCCGTTGAAGCCGGAATCGCCATGGCAAAACTGGAAAACCGCGAAGGCGTCTTTGTAACGCCGAACGTAGAGACATTCACCGCAAGCGCCGCCGCAGCCGACTGGGAAAACGCTCCGGGTTTTTATATGATCCTGACCGACCAGCCCGGCAAGCACTCCTGGCCGATAACCGGCGTCACCTATATTCTTTTCCGCAAAGACTGCCCGGCGGAAAAGAAGGCCGCGCTGCGTTCCTACTTCAACTGGTGTTTTACGACCGGAGCGGCCGCGGCAAACAAACTCAATTATGTGCCGATTCCGAAAACGGTCGTCGCCATTATTCAGAAGGATGTTTTGAAATGAGCAATTATCTGGAGGGAAAGAATGTCCGGGTGCGGTGCAAAAAAGTCTATTCAGAGGCGCATACCCACGTCATAATCGGCAAAGTGGAGGCGGAAAATTCCCGCTATCTTGCAATCAAGGGGCGTTCGTTTCACTTCAGGTTGATCGTCGATGGTTCCAGAAACCAGGTAAATGCCGGACAGAACATGGTGCGGATCATACCGTGGGAAAACATTGAAATTGTACACTGGCTCGGAGAAAAGGTGGACTGGAACGCCGACTTCGACTTCGACCAGAACTGCAATCTGGTATTAAAAGACAAAAACCATACCGTCATCGCTGAAAAATACGACGGCACGGTATAAAAAAACAGAGCTTCCGGCCGGACAATCCGTCCGGCCGGGTGCGGGTTTCCGACTCCGGGGCGGTCACTGCCGTCCCGGAGTTTTCACATCGTCACAAATGGAAGCACCAGACGGAGAGCGCCTATGCGCCACAGTGTTTAGACGAAAACCGACAGCTCCGCGGCAAAAAAAAACACGATCGAAAGATCGCGGATGAATTAAAGTGCTTTGACGAAAACCGACAGCTCCGCGGCAAAAAAAAAAGGTTCTTCGACGATATTTGACAGGCTTGAGCGTATAACGGAAAAAATTCAGCGATGAAATGGAAAAAGACCGACATTGCACCTATTGTTTGTTAACCACAACGAACAGTAGGAGGACGCAATGCCG
>JAEWSS010000207.1 GCA_023459755.1 Verrucomicrobiota bacterium
GAGTACAACCGCGCACTGGGCGAACGCCGCGCAATCAGCACGATGAACGCTTTCGGCGCAAACGGACTCGGCTCCGAACGCATCCAGACCATCAGCTACGGCGAAGACCGGCCGGCCGCCAACGGAACCGACAACGAGTCCCGCGCGCTGAACCGCCGCGCCATGCTGCTCCCGGCCAAGATGAAGTAGTCTGACCGGGTTACAGCGGATTTTCCAATCCCGCGTCCATTTGTGGATGCGGGATTTTTTTTGCACCGGCGCCCGGGCAGTATTCGCGGCCGGGTAACGAAATGCAAAGTTTTTATTCCGTGCCGCGATTTGTTTTTTTCATTCGCCATGCTATCTTATTTCCGCACCATGAGGAGAATGTGCGGAATCGTCCCGTCGCATCAGACGGCGACAAAATGAGAGAGGAGTGCCGCCATATGAAAAGAATCAGAATCGCCTTTTACGACACCAAACCCTATGACCGGATGTTTTTTGAGGAGGCCAACCGCAACGGCGGCCCGGAGATCGTTTTCTTTGAAACCAGATTGACCGGCAACTCCGCCGCGATGGCCGCCGGATTCGACGCGGTGTGCGCCTTCGTCAACGACGATCTCTCCGACCCGGTGATCGACAAACTGGCCGGACTCGGCGTAAAACTCATCGCCATGCGCTGTGCCGGATTCAATAATGTGGCGTTAAAATCGGCGCTCAACCGCATAACCGTGGTTCGGGTTCCGGGCTATTCCCCCTACGCCGTCGCCGAATACGCGCTGGCGATGCTACTGACCTTGAACCGCAATTTGCACCGCGCCTACAACCGGGTGCGCGACAGTAATTTTTCGATCAACGGTTTTCTGGGGTTCGACCTGCGCGGCAAAACTTTTGGTGTCGTCGGCACCGGAAAAATCGGCCAGGTGTTTGCCGAACTGCTTCAGGGGTTCGGAGTTACAATTCTGGCTTACGACCTCTATCCAAATGCTGAAGCCGCCGCGAAACTGCACATGAACTACGTCGAACTTGACGAACTCTACCGGCGGTCCGACGTTATCTCGCTGCACTGCCCCCTCACCCACGAAAATCTGCATATGATCGACCACCGCGCCATCGAACTTATGAAGCCGGGCTGTTACATCATCAACACCAGCCGCGGCAAACTGATCGACACCGTTGCGCTGATCGCCGGGTTGAAAAGCCGCAAACTCGGCGGCGCCGCGCTTGACGTTTACGAGGAGGAGGGCGACATTTTTTTCGAAGATCTCTCCGGTTCCGGCGTGGATGACGATGTCCTGGCCAGGCTGATGACTTTTCCGAACGTACTGGTCACCTCGCATCAGGCGTTTTTCACCCGCGAGGCGATGCGCAACATCGCCAAAGTGACCCTGGAAAACGTCAACGGCTTTTTTGCCGGAGAACCGCCGGTCAACGCGGTGTGTTTCCGCTGTCAACAGGGCTGACGCCCGAACGTCAGCGCAACACCGGCGGCGGCAGCTCAAAAGCATCCGCCGGCAGCTCAACAACCACGGTATCGTAGGCCGGAACGGTAATCTCGCCCTCGGTAAACGATTCGACTTCAAGCTGAATCGGCTCTGCCGTCGGATTCACCGCCGCCATCGCGCAGCGTCCGCCGTTGCGCAGGATGTAGACGTTTTGCCGATATTTATCGGGAGTCACCGTGGCCGGACCGCGCTCGACACTACCGTCGGCAAACACTTCGACCCGACCGGCAAACCGGGTAAATCCGGCGATTGCCTCCAATGCCGACGGGTCCAGCACATGCGCCTGCCAGATCGACAGGCCGTGCATTCCGGAATTCAGCCACGCCTCGATCAGCCGGATCTTCATGCGGCCGGAATAGACGCTGCCGGTCTGATTGGAGTCGAATCCCCACATATACGCCTCGGCCGGCATGAATTTCACCCGGCCGTCCAGCACGGCGTTCATATGGGAGAGTTCATCCATCGACCCCTGATAACCGGCGGCGGCGAAGTCGATATTCTGGTCGCCCATCGACCGCCAGTCCACCGCGTAGCGTTCGCGGGTCAGGTTGCGCTTGCCGCCGAAATCATACTCATAACCGGAGTAGACCATGAACTTGGCGCCGGGCCAAAGTTCGCGCACCGCTTCGGCGGAAAGCCGCGCCATAAGATTGCTGACCGCACAGTTGAAATTCACCCACATCCCGCGGGCGTCGCCGGTCAAATCTTCGCGGAAAAACTGCCGCTGACAGCGGGTGTAGGTCTGGAAGCGGCTGAACCCGTAATCCGACAGGTCGCCGACCACGCGGTCACCGGACTTGATCGCGCCGGTTTCCGCGTCGTAAACCACCAGATCCATCGCCTTGCCGCCGCTGAGATGAAGCAGATACTCCTGCAACTGCCGCTTGAACCATTCCGGGTTGTCCAGCATCTCGACCAGCGACGGGTTCCCGTTGAACTCCATGAATTTTGAGGCGAAAAACGCCGTTCCGACGGTATAACCGCGCGTCATGGCGAAATCGTGAACCGTACCGGTTCCCTGCGGTTTGCCGCCGACCAGCTCGCCGTCCATTGCATAAAATGAATTGATTCCGGCCGCCACCAGCTGTTCAACGAAATCCGGAACATATTTGTCCTCAAGTCCGGTGAAATACCAGACCGCCACCGGAACCTTTTTCAGCTGAACACCGACCGTGTCAACCTTGCGGATGTGAAACGAGCGCTCGCTGACCGCCGTGCCGTCCGCCGCGATCACGCTGAAAATCATTCGCTCCGCCCGGGCGTACCCCATATCCACCAGCAGCGGCACCCAGATTCGCGGCATTTTGCCATAATCCCCGGCGGAAAAAGTCATCTCCCAGCGT
This sequence comes from Verrucomicrobiota bacterium, assembly GCA_023459755.1. Lineage (GTDB taxonomy): Bacteria > Verrucomicrobiota > Lentisphaeria > Victivallales > Victivallaceae > CALXXL01. The sequence continues at coordinate 2,828 of JAEWSS010000207.1, forward strand.
TCGGCGCCGGACTTATATTCAATTTTTTCCGGATGAACCGTCAATTCGTCCGGCGGCAGCGCCGGAAACGATCCGCGCGGCGAACCGAGAACCGCGCAACCGGATACCGCCAGCGTGAACCCGTCATTCACCGCCAGCGGCGGCAGTTCAACAAACATGAACTGTTTACCGGTCTTCACCGGAATCGGGTCGGTGCGCGGCCACACCCGGATCGGCTCCGCCTCGGCGTCCAGCCGGCGTTCGACGCCGTCCGAAACGACCTTCAGGTCGCGAACCGTGATTGCCGTCTCGTGACCTTCATTGTTCGCCACCCAGAAACTGAACGTCGAGACCGTGTCGCCAACCTTGAGCGTCTCCTCCGACAGTGACTTCAACTCGGTCAGCGGCAGCCGGACTTTATACCATTTGCCGGGCAGAAACCAGCCGACGGCGTTGGTGTTGCCGAAAAAAATGAAAAATTCCCGGTTGTCGCTCTTGCGGGTGAAGGAAAAAGCGATATAGCGAACCGGAAAATCAAAGTCGCATTTCCACTCGAACTCGACCATCGCCTCCGGCGTCACCGCCGCGTCCAGCGCGCCCGACAC
>JAEWSS010000208.1 GCA_023459755.1 Verrucomicrobiota bacterium
CGCTGCATGGTCAGAATCGGCGACACCTTTGTTTCGGAATGTGACTGCGAGGGCGAGGCGGAGTCCGACGCTTCGCTGTGCCCGCATGCGGTTGCCGCCATACTCTACAACGCCAACTTCGCCTCCGGTCGGCCGATGGAAACTCCCGACACCACCGGAACTTATGCCGGAATGCGCCGCGAGTCGCTGACCGAATTGCTCACCCGCGCCAGAATCGCGCCCAAGGCCCAGGTCTTTCTGCGTGCTGAATCGGAATTTCCTCATGTGCCGAGCAAATGGGAAAATTCACTGTTGAATGTCCGGCTCAAATCGGCGCAGCGCGAATACGTCGGCAGTATCAACAATCTGCGTCAGCTTTATTTTGACAAGGCGCTGGCGATCACGCTTAAATTTGACGATTTTTCACTTCAGGATCGTCAGATCATTCAATTTCTTGCCATCAACGCCGAACCCGGCGAGTCGCACCTGATGATGAATTCCGAGGTTACCGCCGAATTTTTTCACTGCCTCGGCGGATTTGACCGGTTTACCCGCAACGGCCGCCGTCTGGTGATCCATGACATTCCGGCCCGCGCCGCCATACTGCATGTGAAAAACGCCAAAGACGATTTTTATACGCCGGGATTGATTTACAATCAGGCGCCGCTGCCGCTGTCGGCGGCGAAGGTGATTGTCGGCCGCGCCGGATGCTGGGTCGGGCGCGACGGCGAATACTTCTTTGTTCCGGCCTCAATCGAGGTGAACTGGCTGAGAAACTTTTTCCGGCTCGGCGAACAGCGCGACGGCGATCAGGCAATGCTTGCACTGCTCGACGGAAAACAGGGTATGCTTCCGGTGGTCGAGATCGATTCTGCCGCGCTTGCCGCACCTCCGCTTCAAAGCGTGATCGGCGGACGGCGGGATGAAACCGGCGCCCTGCGCATCCGTTTGCAGTATTTTTATGACGATGTTCTGCTGCCGGCCGATGGCGGACATATCGCCGTCAGCGGCAAGAAGTTCTTCCAACGCAACGAGAAGAGCGAATTTGAGCTGGAAAACTCCCTAAAAATGCTGAAGTGCGAGTGCGCCGGCGATGAATTTGTGATCGCCGACCCGGAGGTGCAGGGCATGTTTCTGGACGAAATGCTGCCGGACTGCGTAAGTTCGGAACGGCGCGTGATGGTTTCCGATTCCATTTTGAAGCTCTGCGGGCGCTCGCTCGGCGTGGCCGACGTTGTGTTCAAAGTGAAATATCAATCTACGCTTTCGGACGGTTTCCGTTTGTCCGGCGAACTTTCCGACGGCGCCGGAAGCCGACTTCCGCTGCTGTCAACCGTTCGCCAGCTGCGCCGTCAACGGCGTTATTTTGTAAATTCGGCCGGTCAGGTGGTAAAGGTGGCTCCGGAACTCGCGGCGCTGTTGACGGCTCTTGAAAATGTCACGGCCAAAATCGACGAGAAAAACGGCACGTTTGATCTGCCGTTTCATCAGATACATTTTTACCGCTATCTGGCGGAAAAACTGCCGTTCGCGGTGCCGCCGGAGCTTTGCGGATTCGGCGCCGGAATTCATCAGGCAAACGCGGCTGAGGCGCCGGGATTCAAGTTTGAAGGAGCGCTGCGTTCGTATCAGGCCGAAGGCGTGGAGTGGATGCGTTCAATGGCGGCCAACAACTTCAATTTTATTCTGGCCGACGAAATGGGACTTGGCAAAACCGTTCAGCTGCTGGCACTGATCGCCGGACTGCGCCACCGCGGTGATGAGCCGGCCATGGTGATCTGTCCGGCCAGTCTGGTCGAAAACTGGGTGCGTGAATGCAACCGGTTTGTGCCGGAGTTCCGCACCGTCGGTCTGGCCGGCGGCGAACGCGAGCAGGTGTATGAACATATCGCCGACTACGATTTTATTGCAATCAGCTACGCCACCGCCCGTCATGACGCGGACCGGCTGAAAAAACTGCGGTTCAGCTTCCTGGCGCTCGATGAAGCTCAGCATATCAAGAACGCCGACACCGCAAACTTCCAAAGCTGCAAGGCGCTCAACGCCGTTCACCGGGCGGTGCTTACCGGTACTCCGCTGGAAAATTCACCGGAAGACCTGTGGAGCCTGTTTGAATTTCTCCATCCCGGTTTTTTAGGAAGTTTCAACTCGTTCAAGGCGCGTTACGCCAATCTGCACGGCGATCCGGCGCGTCAGAAGGAGCTGGCGGCCAGAGTGGCTCCGTTCATCAAGCGTCGATTGAAGGTTGATGTCTGCCGCGAACTTCCGCCCAAGCACGAACAACTTCTGATGTGCGAGATGGGGGCGGCGCAACGCGAACTTTATAATGAAGTGCGCGAGTTGGGGCGTGCCCAGCTGAAAAATCTAAAACCGGGTGAAAAAAGGGTTCCATTCGAGATTTTGACCACACTGCTGCGTCTGCGGCAGATTTGCTGTCATCCGCCGCTGGTGGGGGCGGCTCAGGTCGATTCGGCAAAAATGGAGCTGGCGAAGGAGCTTATTCTGGAGCATATCGACTCCGGCAGCCGGATGCTGCTGTTCAGTCAATTTACTTCGCTATTGAGTTATATCCGGGCGTGGCTGGAGGAGCAGTCCATCAAATACGAGTATCTGGACGGCTCGACCCGCAACCGCCAGCAGAAGGTGGACGAATTCAACAACTCACCGGATATTCCGATATTTCTGCTTAGCCTGAAGGCCGGCGGAACCGGTCTTAATCTGACCGGGGCCGACACCGTAATCATTTACGATCCGTGGTGGAATCCCGCGGTTGAGGAACAGGCCAGCGACCGAACCCACCGGATCGGCCAGACCAAGCCGGTAAGCAGCTTGAAACTGCTGGTCAAGGATTCAATCGAGGAACGTATTCTCGCCATGAAAAAGCAGAAGCAGGAGATATTCGACAGCGTGATCGAAAATCCCGAACTTTCCTCCGACAAGCTGTCGATCAAGGAACTTACCTACCTGTTCGGCTGATAAACGCTGTTCCGGCATCCGGAATGCAAGCCATGCAAACCTTTGACCGTCATGTTCGGCTGATAACCCCTGCTCCGGCGCGGCTGATGGAGCGCCGGAGCAAATTGTTTTGCTATTGATCGGTCTGCGGTTTTCCGTAGTCTTTCGGGATCACCCGCATTGCCACAATTGTGGCCGCAAAGCTGACCAGCGTGGCAATCATCACCCAGACAAAGAAATGGAAGTAATCGCCGGAACAGAGGTTTTCCTGAATGTCGCCGGAATAGAATCCCGGAACCATCATGCCGACCGCCTGCAGTCCGGTCATAATCGCAAAATGACTGGTGGCGAATTTGCCGGAATCGGAGGCAAACCACACCATGAACATCATGTAGGCCGAGAAGCCGAATCCGTATCCGAACTGCTCCACCGCCACCGACAGATAGACCGGGAACCGGTCGGACGGCTGATAGTGCGCCATCAGCACATACACCACGTCCGGCAGGTTAAGCGCCAGCGCCATCGGCAGCATCCAGAACCGCAGCCCCTGACGCGACAACGCCCAGCCGCCGGCTATTCCGCCCAGCACCAGACACAGAATGCCGACCACGCCGTAGATCGCGCCGTATTCGCTGTTGCGTAATCCGAGGCCGCCTTTGCTGACCGGATCGATCATGAACGTGCTGCCGATCTTTAACAGCTGTGACTCTCCGAACCGGAACAGCAGAATGAAGATCAGCGCCGCCACCACGTTTTTCTTGGTGAAGAAACTGACGAACGCACGGGCGAATTCACGGTAGAATTTTCCCAGATCAGTGACCCCGGACGCATTGCCGGAATCGTGCGGAAGCGCGAACATGTGATAGACCGCCATCAGAGCGTAAAGTCCGGACAATACGCCGAGCGCCACCATCCAGGCCGCAATGAAGTTTCCGCTGTCCACCCGGAACATGGTTGAACTGCCGTCGGTTCCGTTGGCCACCGCGGTGATTCTGGCAAGCCGGGGCAGGTCAAGCGTGTCGCTGGTGAAGATCAGCCGTTCGGCGCCGACAAAGGAGACGTCTTTATACTTGGTGTCGGCCGAACGAACCACGGCCAGCTGGCGGCGGTCGTTGTTGCCGGTATTGTGCAAAGTCACAAACGCGAGCGGCGCGTCTTTGGCGTCAGCGATGATTTGCGTCAGCTTCTCGGCGGTGGGATCGGCGTTATAGGCGGCGATCATCGGGTCGAGATATTTTGCGTCGGGGGCATCGAGTGGACACGCGGTGGTGCGGACGGTGAAAAAGTCGTTGGCCAGTTCAACCGGTTGAACTGCGGCATTCTTTATGTCCAGTGAAAACTCCAGCGGTTGAAGACTGGTATGCTGTTGAACCAGACCGGCCAGCAGCACCACTCCGCCCTGCGCCGTAATCATGGCAATCCGGTAAAAGGTGCCGCGGATGCCGGTGAAAAACGCCTGGAGATTGGGGTTCAGCGAAACCACATAAATGCCGTCCGCCGCCGCGTCATGCGTGGCGGAAAGTATCGCCAGAATCGAAAATATCGCCAGCAGCGCCCGTGTCGCCGCCGTGAACGGCATGGCAAACACCGCCAGCAGAAATGCCGCCGCCATCGCCAGCTGCATCAGTATCACCCACCATTTTTTGGTGCGGTAAAGGTCGACTATCGGGGTCCAAAGCGGCTTGATCGCCCACGGGAACATCAGGAAACTGGTGAAGCGGGCAACATCGGAGTTGCTCATTCCCAACTGCTTGAAGATCAGGATCGACACCGTGGTGACAATGATGTACGGCACACCTTCGGCAAAGTAAAGACTTGGGACCCAGAACCATGGGGAACGGGATTTTTCCGAGTTTTTCACGGTGATTTTTACTCCAGTTTTTGTTATATTAGAATATTGCAGTCCAAATTTCGTCATAATAATCGTCGAACAGTGGTTCCGCCTTTAAATTGCGGATATAGCGCGCCCGGTCGCGGTCGAATCTGTCCGGCTTGATGCGGATGATAACCGCGACCGGTGCTCGATTTTTGCGGGCGATCAACTCGATCAGGCGTGGATAACTGTAAAGGCGGTCGCCGTATTCGGCGTTAAAGGTTTTTTCCACGCTGTCGGCCAGTTCTCCGGCATCGGCGGCGAAGAACCCCGGTTCGGGCGTCATCAGGTAGCCGACCGCGTGCATGACATTGCTGTCCGCCACCACCGTGGCGTTGTACGGAATGAGTCTGGCGGCGTGCCGGACGCCGTGCTCCTGAGCTTTGCCGACCAGTATTTCGTTCGGAATTGTCCATTGTCCGGCGGCGAAGAGCACCGCCAGCCCGATAAAGAAATGCGGAAGTTTTTTCTCATCAATTCCGCCGCCGGACTTCATGACAAGACTCCACAGACAGACCACCGCCAGAATGGTCAGCCATTTTGCGCTTTCGCGGTCGGAAAAAATCGGATAAATCGCGGTTTGGGTAATCAGGAACCCGAGGCCGGCGATCAGCAGAAGAATGAAAAATATCTCCAGTGGAATGGTCAGCCATTTGCGTCCGCCTTCAGCTGAATAACGCTTCGCCCCGAGTGCCAGCAGCATGACCAGCGGCGGGAAACACGGCATGACATAAGTTGCAAGTTTGCCGGTGGAGGCGGAAAACAGCAGAAACGGCAGAATTGTCCAGCATAACAGAATGCGGCACAAATCGTCGCGCAATATTTCACGGAAACGGCGCTTCAGAATTACAAATGCGCCGAGCGCAGTCAGTGCGCCCGGAAAAATCCCCCCCGCCAGCGGCGGCAGCAGCACCCAGAACGGCGACGCGTGCTGCCCGGACGTTTCGTGGAAAAAACGCTGAATGTGTTCGACCCAGAAAAAATATTTCCAGAAGTACGGTTCGCGCAGATGAATCA
>JAEWSS010000209.1 GCA_023459755.1 Verrucomicrobiota bacterium
CTTATCCAGTACGCCGCCGCCGGTCTGCCCGCAATTGCCTCCGACGTAGGTGAAAACCGCTATATTCTGCGTGACGGCGTCACCGGATTTCTCGCCGGCTCACCAAACGAATGGGCCGAAGCGATGACAAAACTGCATGACAGTTTCCAGCGTTATGCGAAAATGTCCTCCGCCGCGCTCCGCGCCTCCGCCGAATACTCGCTGGAGCACCAGTTCGCCCGGTTCAAACCATTCATTCTGACCGCAAAATGTGCTAATTAAAAAAATTTGCGCAAAAAGATTGTTTTTAACATCCGATGTGCTATATTAGAGCAAATTGGACTTTTAAAGTCAGCAATAATAACAAAAACAGGAGATTGTAACATGGCTGCGAATATCAGTGATGCCTGCATCGGCTGCGGCGCCTGCGTTGACGCCTGCCCGGTAAGCGCGATCAGTATGGAAGACGGCAAAGCCAAAGTCAACGCCGACGAGTGCATCGAGTGCGGCGCCTGCGTTGGCGAATGCAGTCAGGACGCCATCAGCCTCGGCTAGGCGGCGGCTTGAAACCCGAACGGCATCATGCCGGAAACTGCGACAGGTTCCGGCGGCCGGGTCGGGTTTTTTTGTGCCTTTATTGTAAGAACACTGCCCCCTATGACCGTTTAACGGCAATAAGAGATTTACCCGGAATCTTATGAATTCAAGAGTTACAATTTTACTGCTGCTGGCCGCCGCCATGGGTGCGTCCGCGCAGAGTCCGGCCGACTATCCGCAACGCGAATGGCGGATAACGCCGGTGGTGCGCTGCGTCCAGAAGGCAATGCCGTCAGTGGTATACCTGAGCTCCGAGCGGCTGCTCCCGGCCGCCGATTCAGCCGAACAGCCGCCGTTCGCACCGCAGCACGAACCGACGCTTTATCAGGCGGAATACGCGCTGGGATCGGGTTGCGTGGTCGATCCTGCCGGTCTCATTCTCACCAATGCACATGTGGTCAACCGCACTCCGCAGCCGATTGTAACTTTGGGCAACGGTTCGCGTTACCGCGCCTCGGTGGTAGCCAACGACAGCTACAACGATCTGGCGCTGCTTAAAGTTTCGGTTCCGCCCGATGTTGAGCTTCGTCCGCTGGCGATGGCGGAACCCGGCGACCTGCTTCTGGGCGAAACCGTGGTGATCGTCGGCAATCCGTACGGACTCGGCGGAACCATTGTGGAAGGCGTGCTCAGCGCGGTCAACCGCCGGATATCCTACGAAAACATTCTGGTGTTCGACGACCTGCTCCAGACCGACGCGCCGATCCATCCCGGACATTCCGGGGCGCCCTTGATAAATCTGAACGGTGAAATGATCGGCATAACTCTCGCCAATCTTCAGGACGCGCCGGGAATAAGTTTCGCGATTCCGCAACAGCGAATATCCGATATGCTCGGCCTATGGCTGATCCCAGAACGGTTCGGAGACGTTTCGCTCGGCCTGGTTCCGGCAATACGGCGCGCACCGGACGGCGAAATACAATTTTATCTTCAGGACGTTATTCCTAATTCGCCGGCCGAAAAAGCCGGACTTTACCGCGGCATGTTCATTTCACATTTCAACGGCAAACTGCTGGAACACGACATAATGACAATTTCCGGCACGCTCTGGAAACTCAAGTCGGGAGAGTCCGTAACCGTAACCGGCGACGGCAAAACCGTGACGGTAAAAGCCGAAGCCATGCCGGCGCGCGACTGGCGCGAACTGGCGGAATTGAAACTCGGACTGTCGCTGCGGTCGCTTACGCCGCAAATCGCCAAGGAGCTTGCTTATCCCGAATGGAATGCAATGACCGTCACCACGCCGCCGCCGGGCAACCCGAACGTCAAGCGGGGCGATCTGCTGATTCAGCTTGGCGACGTCAACATCTATACCCCTGACGATCTTTCACGGGCGCTGGCAAATATCCGGTACGGACAGGAAGTTACCGCGGTGCTGTTTGAACCGGTGCCGGAAACCACCCCGGTACAATTCAAGCGCAAAACCGCGATTTTGTCGGTCAGCAAAAAGCAGTAATCACCGTAACATTGTCGCCGCCGCCATTTTTCAACGCGGCCGCGGTCAGCTGCGAAGTGACTTCGCGCGGCGAACGCCCGCGGGCAAGCAGTTTGGCAATCGTTATATCGTCCACCATGCCGGTCAATCCGTCGGAACAGAGCATCAGACGGGAAAAATGTTCACGCGGGAACGCCGACACCGTCGGATTGCAGCGCTCAGCCGGCCCGACCGCTTTGTTGATAATATTGGTGGCCGGAAGGTCGCATTCCGCGATTTGACCGGACGACTTCCGGAGCATTGCCGCCCGCAGAGTGTGATCGTCGGTCAGCCGCTCCAGCCGGCCGGAGGGATCAAGTCCGTAACAACGGCTGTCTCCGGCATGGCCGACCACCAACTGCCCGCAGGACACGATGGCGGCCACCACGGTGCATCCCATCGGGCGGCAGCGTTTTTCCGTCTTGTTAAGTGTATATACCGCAGAATTGGCCTGTTCGATCATCCATTTCATAAAATCGGGCATATCGGAAATGTCGCGGCGGCGTCCGGCGTGGTTTTTCTTCCACTCCTCAAGCATGATGCTGCAGCACATGCGGCTGGCCACTTCGCCGTCGGAATGACCGCCGATTCCGTCAGCCACCACCAGCAGCGCGTTGCGCTCCCCCAGCCCGAACGAACAGGTGAAACTGTCCTCATTATTTTCGCGCACCAATCCGGTCAAACTTTCAGCCGCGGCGGAAAAACGCCGACGGCCGCAGAAGCAATTCAAAATGTATTCAAGCATAAAGCCTCATATTTCAGTATTCGCTATCAAAAACTTAGCACGTTTTTTCTTTTTAGCAACAAAAAAAGCAGAGAAGTTCTTGATTTTATCAAAAATGCATGCTCTTGTATTGTCAGCCGATACAGGAACTTGATTTACGAAAAATAAGGAGATTCCAGTAGTCATGAAAGCAGAAGCAATCAGAAACTTCGTTGTAGCCGGCCACAGCGGCGGCGGCAAAACCACATTGTGCGAACGCATGCTTTTCAAGGCAAAGGCCATCGAGCGAATGGGTTCAATAGAAGCCAAAAACACGGTGTCCGACTGCACTCCAGACGAACATGAAAAACTTTCCAGTATCTACGCCGGCGCGCTGAACTGCCAGTGGAAGGACTGCAATTACTTTTTCATCGACACCCCGGGTTACGCCGAATACATCGGCGAACTGGTCGGCGGAATCAGCGTGGCGGACGCTTCTATTGTGGTGATCGACGCGGTCGACGGTCCGCAGTTCATCACCGCCCGTGCGTGGAAAATGTCGCGTGCGGCCGGCATTCCGCGCTGCGCGGTGGTCAATCGCATCGACAAGGATCGCGCCGACTTCGCCGCCACTTTGGAGATCATGCGCCGCAATCACGGCAAAACCGTGATCGTGCCGGTCACCTACCCGGTCGGCAAAGAATCCGAATTTTCCAGAGTCGTCAACGTTCTGTATGACACCGACATTCCGGAGGAAATCGCCGCGCCGGTGGCCGAATGCCGCTCGCTGCTGATGGACGCGATCGCCGAGACCGACGAAGACCTGATGATGCGCTACCTTGACGGCGACACGCTCTCTCGCGAAGAAATCGCCAAGGGGCTGAAAAGCGCGGTTCAGAGCTGCCGGATTATTCCGGTGTTCGCCGCCAGCAGCACCAAAGACATCGGCGTAACCGAACTTATGGACGCAATCAATGAGATTTTTCCCGACCCGATGCTGCGCAAGGAAATCAAACTTGAATCCGGCGAAACCATGCCGCGTTCCGAGACCGGTCCCGGCTCGGCGCTGGTTTTCAAGGTGGTTAACGACCCGTTTCTCGGCCAGTTGGCATTCTTCAAAGTCTGCTCCGGCATACTCAAGAGCGACTGCGAAATTTACAATGTAACCACCGGCAACAAGGATCGCATCGGTTCACTGCTGACGGTAAACGGAAAATCGCAGGTGAACACGCCTGAACTGCCGGTCGGCGCGATCGGCGCGGTGGCAAAACTCAAGGACGCCCACATCAACAACACGCTGAGCATGGACCCGACGGTAAAAGCGATCAAAAAAATTATTTTCCCCGATCCGGTGATGTCCTACGCCGTGGCGGCGGCGAAAAGCGGTGAAGACGAAAAAGTCTCATCCGGTCTGGCAAAGATTGCCGAATGCGATCCCACCGTCCGGGTGTCGCGGCAGGACGAAACGCACGAATTTCTGCTCTCCGGCATGGGCGACGTGCATTTGTCCAACGTTGTCCACAAACTAAAAGATCTCTACAAGGCGGAGGCGGTGCTTACCCTGCCCAAGATTCCGTACCGCGAAACCATCACCGCCGCCGGCGACGGCCATTACCGCCACAAGAAACAGACCGGAGGTTCCGGGCAGTTCGCCGAAGTCATGCTGAAAATCGAGTACAATCCGGCCGGTTACGAATTTGTAAACGCCGTGGTCGGCGGCAGTATTCCGCGCAATTTTATTCCGGCGGTCGAAAAAGGGGTTGCCGAAACCATGGCCAAGGGGCCGCTGGTCTCCTGCGTGGTCGAACGGGTAAAGGTCACGCTGCTCGACGGTAAATATCATCCGGTCGATTCCAACGAAATGGCGTTCAAGATCGCCGCACGCATGGCGTTCCGCGATGCCATGAGCAAGGCGCGTCCGGTTCTGCTGGAACCGATCATGAACGTTCACATCTACGTTCCGGACTCCAGCATGGGCGACATCTCCGGCGACCTCAACCACAAACGCGGCCGCATCCTCGGAATGGATATGGACGAAGGCATGCAGGTCGTGCACGCCGAAGTTCCGCTGGCTGAACTGGGGCGTTACGCCACCGAACTGCGCAGCATGACGCAGGGACGCGGATCGTTCATCATGGAATTTTCACGTTATGAACAGGTTCCGTCCAACGTCGCCTCCGAGATCATAGCCAAGCATCAGGCCGAAGTCGAAGAGGAACAGCAGTAAAGCGGCTGGAAAAACCGCGACGCCGTCAACCCGGCGGCGCGGTCAATCCGCAGCAAATATTAAACTCCGGCGGTAAGACAAGACCAACCGCCGGAGTTCTTTATTTTTCAATGGCAACAAAAGTTAAAATTTGATGGAAAAATTTTTACATTTCAAACCAGATGACGGTCAAGTTCGGCCTTGAACGCCGCCCACGCCTCGTTCTCCGGCAGAGTGGCAACAATTTTGCCGCTTTTGAATATCACAAACTTTCCGTTGCCGCCGGCCATGCCGAGATCGGCGTCGTTGGCCTCTCCGGGGCCGTTCACCACGCACCCCATGAC
>JAEWSS010000210.1 GCA_023459755.1 Verrucomicrobiota bacterium
ATGCTCTGGTATCTGACCACGCTGGACGCTTTTGCCCTGCGCTGTCTGGTAAAAGAGCCGCTGGTTCCCGCCGGAAACCGAAAACTTTCAGCCGATTTTAACCTGAAATTCCTCTATTTCTGCAGCCGGCAAATGCTGAGCGGACTTGGGCTGTGGGAGGTCGGCAACGGCGGACAGGGGGATTTGTTATGATAAAAACAACCGTTACCTTTGCGGCAATGTTTTTTACCGCAACTCTTTTCGCGGCGCATCCCGACGGCGAACCGGCCGTCGATTCTACCTGGATTGCCGCCGCCGCGTTCTGTCTGCTTACCGTTGTTGCGGCGGGCGCTATGGTCCTCTGGTTCCGGAAGCAAGCCCATGCCGCGGAATGGAAACAGCGGCGCTCCGAGGCGATCCTGCGGGCGATGCCGGTACATTTTTGTGTTACGGATTCATCCGGACGGATTTTGATGGCACACGCGGAGGACAGCATGCAGGATGAAGTCGAGGCGGCGACCAAGGTCAGGGATTTGCCCGGTGTACAGGATAACGCCGATGAGATTCTGGCCCGGATTTACGAAACCGCACGGACCGGAGTGCCGACCTCAGCCGATTTATCGAATCTGAAACGGCGCTCAATATTCCGGATCATGCCCGGCGGGATTTTTGAAAAGAACGCGGTGATATGGTGTTCCTACGATGTGTCGCCGGAATATCAACTTCAAGCGAGGTTGAAAGAACACGATCTTGCCAGACGATGTTTTTTGTCCCACATCCCGGTCGGGGTAATCTTTTTTGACAGAAGAGGCACCGTCGTCGAGATCAACAGCATGGCGGAGAAACTGCTTGATGTCGCAGGGGCGAACATCACCGGGATGCCGCAGGATCGTCTTTTCGCGTTCTCGACGCCGCAAAACTCCGGGGCGGACGAGTTTTCCCCCATCGCCAAGGCGATTGAAACGCTTGCACCCTCGGTTTCAGCCGGAATTGTCAATCTGATCCTCTACAACGGGAAAGAGCTGGCGGTCACCTGTTCCGCCACACCGATGCCGGACGCCCATGGCGAAAATACCGGAGTCATTTTTATCTTTAACGACGAAACCGCCACGCTTGAGGAAGCGGAAGCGGCGCGGAAACGCGACAAGGCGTTGAATGAGGCTCTGGAGTTGACAAAATCCGGATATTTCCGGTTCAACGTCAAATCGCGCGAGACGGAGGTCTGTCCGGGATTTGAGCGTCTGTGGCCATTCCGGAACAGTATGCCGGTTCCGGAAAAGGAATGGGTTTACCCCGAGGATTTCAGCGACTTCATCACGTCCCGGGATAACTTGATCTCAGGAGCGTCCGAACGCTGGACCTTTAATTTCCGTTCCAACTATTTCGGAGCGATGTGCTACTACCGTTTAAGCGGCACACTGGAATACGATGAACGCGGAGACGCGTGGATATTCGGCGCCATTCAGGATGTTTCGGCGCTGAAAGAAACATTTTCTCACGGGAACGAGGACACGTTCCTTCTGAAAAGTCTGGTCAACGCGCTGCCGTGTCCATTCTTTGTCGAAGATATTTCCAACGAATATCGTTTTGTTCTGGCAAGCGAATCGGTTTATGCGTTTTTAGACGTCAAGGAAAACGAACTGCTGGGCAAAAAACCGCAGGAACTCAAGGGTGACGGCGAGCTTATCCGTCAAATGCACGAAATAGCGCTTGAAACCAATCGCTCTTCTTCGTTTGTATCCAAACATATCACATGGTCGGATCGCACCGGGAAGGTACAGCATTTCCGCGTGATCGAAAAGGCGCAGCTGGTGGGGAACGGCAGAAAAATGCTTTTCGGCATCTGCCTCGACGAAACGAATGAAGAGGATATCCGGCTTCAGATGGAAAGCCAGCGGCATTTCTACGAAGAACTGCTGAACCGCCTTCCCGCGGGGATCTGCGTGAAAAGGTCCGACGATTTCCGGTATGTGGTATGGAACCGGATGTTCGAGGAACAGACCGGATACCGGGCCGACCATGTGCTGGGAAAATCGGACATGGAGATATCCCCGTACCCGGAAGCCAAGGACAAATTTCACGCCGCGGCGGAATCCGTCGCCAGAGACGGCGTGCCCATTCGGGACAAACACCATCTTGTCAGCGCCACCGGCAAGGAGGGCTGGTATGAGGTGATCCACGCACTGATGCAGAGCAGCGGTAAAAATTATAATATTACGCTGTTCCTGGACATTTCACGCGAGCACAAAATAGAACTTGAACGTCAGGAGACGCTGAACAAGCTGAATTCGTCGCTGGTCAACGCCAGCATCATCAACGCCAGTTTGAAAAAAATGACGCGCGAACTTGATTTCGACTCCTCGGTGAACGATATGCTCCAAATCCTCGGAGGCAGTGCCCATGCCGACCGTTGTTATATTTATCAATATTCCGAGGATATGAAATTTGCCAGCTGTCAGTTCGAGTGGGTCCGTGTCGGGATCTCCGCTCAAATTGAACGGCATAAAGAGATGGATGCCGCGCCGTTCAAGAGCTGGACAAAAAAACTGCTCGAACGCAAAATCGTCCAAATTGACGACATCGAATCCGCTTCGGCGGAATGGCGTGACTGCATTGATCTGCTGAAAGTGCAAAATATCAAGTCGCTGCTGGTCCTCGGCATCTATCACGACGACAAGCTGCGGGGGTTCATCGGAATCGACGCGGTCCGGCAGCCGCATACTTTCAACGACGGCGACATTCATCTGTTGAGCGACGCGGTGTCCATTTTTCAGATCGCGTATTCCCGACTGTGCGGAATCCGGGCGATCGAGGAAAGCGCCGCCGTGCAGAAGCTGATTATCAATATGGTGCAACTGCCGCTGACACTGCTGAACGCGGATTTCACCATCGCCCATGCCAATCCGGCGAGTCTGAAAATGAGTAACACCAAGTTGGAGGA
>JAEWSS010000211.1 GCA_023459755.1 Verrucomicrobiota bacterium
GATCGAACTTGCGCTCATCGCCGCCGCCGCCACCACCGGATGCAGGTATCCCACAGCAGCCAGCGGAATGCACAACACATTATAGAAGAACGCCCAAAACAGATTTTCCCTGACGTTGAGGATCACCGCGCGGCTGAGTTCAACCGCGGTGACGGCGGACGCGAGCGAATTTTTGACCAACACCACGTCGGCGGCTTCGATCGCCACGTCGGTACCGGAGCCGATCGCCATACCGACGTCGGCGGCGGCCAGTGCCGGAGCGTCATTCACGCCGTCTCCGATCATCACGGTAACGCCGCCGGAGCGTTTCAGTTCACCGATCACTTTTGCCTTTTCGTCCGGCAGGACATCGGCCACAATACGGTCAACGCCGCATTCGCGGCCGACCGCGCCGGCGGTGATCTGGTTGTCGCCGGTCAGGAGTACAACGGAAATATTCATGTCGTGAAAATTTTTAACCGCCGGCCGGCTCTCCGGGCGAATCACATCTGCGACACCGATCACGCCCAGCGGAGCGCCGCCGCGTGAAAAATATATTGGCGTCTTGCCGTTTTCAGCCAGCGTTTTTCCCCATCGGCGCAGATTGCCCGCGCCAATGCCGTGTTCTTCAATAAAATCGAGTTTACCGCCCAAAATCTTCACACCGTCGAGCATCCCGGAAACACCTCGACCGGTAACGGCGCGGAACCCGCTGATTTCCATTCCATTTACAAGTTTTTCCGCCGACGCCTTTTCAACCACCGCATGCGCCAGAGGATGTTCGGAAAACTTCTCCAGCGCCGCCGCGATCTTTAGCAGTTCAGTCCGTTTGACGCCGGACTCCGGATATACGTCGGTGACTTCCGGACGACCGAAGGTAACAGTTCCGGTTTTGTCCACCACTGCGGTTTCCACTTTGTGCAGCGTTTGAAGCGCTTCAGCCGACTTGAACAGAATGCCGAGTTCCGCCCCCTTGCCGGTTCCGACCATAATTGCCACCGGGGTTGCCAGTCCGAGTGCGCACGGACAGCTCACCACCAGCACGGCGATGGCGGCCGACACCGCGTCATAAACTGCGCCGCCGCCGATCCGCCAGCCGATAAAAGTCACCAGAGCGGCCGCGATCACCGCGGGAACAAACACCGCGCTGACCCGGTCGGCCAGTTTTGCAATCGGCGCCTTGCTGCTCGACGCCTCCTCGACCAAACGGACAATCTGGGCAAATGTGGTGTCGCCGCCGACCTTTTCGGCACGGAATTTGAAAAATCCGGTGGTATTGACGGTGGCCGAGATAAGTTTGTCGCCGCAGTGTTTTTCCACCGGCATGCTTTCGCCGGTCAGTGCGGACTCGTCCACCGCGCCGTCTCCCTGCACGATCACGCCGTCGGCCGGAACCGTTGTTCCGGGACGGACGATCACGATGTCCCCCACCGCCAGGTCGCCGGCCGGGATTTCCACCTCATGCCCGCTGCGTTCAACGGTGGCGGTGCTCGGCGCTATTTTGAGCAGTTTGCCGATTGCATCGCCGGTTCGCCGTCGAGATCTCGCCTCAAGATATTTTCCGAGCGTTATCAAAGTAAGGATCATCGCGGCGGCGTCAAAATAAAGCATATCGCGGTCAAAGGCAAAAACACTGTAAATCACTCCGGCCCCGGCGCCCAGCGCCACAAGCGAATCCATATTCGGCGCCAATTTCAGCAACTGCCTTCCGCCGCCGGTGAAATATCCCCGGTTCAGCCAAAGTATCGGAATCGTCAGCGCCAACTGAACATAAGGCCAGCGGTGAATCCACATCCCAATTATGCTTAGAGGAATCAGAAATACAATCGACCACACCAGCCGCCGGCCGACCGCCGCCGCTTCGCGCCTGGCAAAGTCCTCTTTTTTTTCTCCGGCCGGCTCCGAAGTCTTCTTTTCCGGTGCGGCGGTATATCCGGCTCCCGTCACCGCCGCGACGATCGCATCGACGTTGGTCAACGCCGGGTCAAACTCAACCAGCATGTTGTCCATCAGCAAATTAACCGACACGCCGGAAACCCCGTTCACGCCGGAAACCGCCTTCTCCACATGCGCGGCGCACGAGGAACAACTCATGCCTCCGACAGAAAAAAGCATTTTCATAGACATCCTCCTCTGAAAAAATTCCCCTCTTGAATCTAATATAATCCGGACGCCTAAAAAAGCAAAATCCGTTTTTGCTTTTTTTATATTCCGTATTATATTGCGTCTCAGAGGAAAAATATATTTCTGCACACCGCGGGAATATGCACAAAAGAAGAGGAGGCCTTACTATGAAAGCTTACGCAATGCTCGGCATCGGATCCGCCGGATGGATTGAAAAACCGATCCCGGAATGCGGACCGCTGGACGCGCTGGTGAAACCGCTGGCGGTGGCGCCCTGCACATCCGACATCCACACGGTTTATGAGGGCGCAATCGGAGAACGCAAGGATATGGTTCTGGGGCACGAGGCGGTCGGTGTAGTGTCGAAAGTCGGCGCCATGGTTCGCGACTTCGCCCCCGGCGACCGCGTTATTGTTCCGGCGATCACTCCGGACTGGCACACCACCGATATTGAGGCGGGAGTTCCGCCTCAGCATTCCGGCGGGATGCTGAACGGCTGGAAATATTCAAATGTAAAAGACGGTGTTTTCGCCGAATATTTCCATGTGAACGACGCCGACATGAACCTCGCCATGATTCCGGACGGCTTAACCCTGGAGCAGGCCGTGATGCTGTCGGACATGATGACCACCGGCTTTCACGGCGCCGAACTGGCGCATATTGAACTTGGTTCGACGGTGGCGGTCATCGGCATCGGGCCGGTGGGATTAATGGCGGTCGCCGGGGCGAAACTCCGCGGCGCCGCCCGTCTGTTCGCGGTGGGCAGTCGTGAACGCTGCGCCGCGGTCGCCATGGAATACGGCGCAACCGACATCATAAACTATAAAAACGGCCCGGTTGTCGAGCAGATTCTCGGCGCCACCAGTGGCCGCGGTGTCGATCATGTGATAATTTCCGGCGGTCCGCCGTCGGTTCTTGAACAGGCGGTGATGATCTGCAAAGCCGGCGGAGTCATCGGCAACGTCGATTACTTCGGCGAAGGCGACTACCTTCCGCTGCCGCGAATCGCCTGGGGCGTCGGCATGGGACACAAACAGCTGAACGGCGGACTCACGCCCGGCGGCCGGGTGCGCATGGAACGCATGGCGGCAATGGTGACTTCCGGCCGGGTCGATCCGGCCAAGATGGTGACTCACCGGTTTAACGGCATGGAGCACATTCCGGATGGTCTTGAGCTGATGAGAAACAAACCGGCCGACCTCATCAAACCGGTAATCTTCTTCTGATCTGAAACATAGCTGAAAAAGCGGCGGGTACTCAAAATAACCGCCGCTTTTTTTAAGACGCCATACAGTCCGCCTATATTTATATTGCGAACCGCGCACGGAGTTCAGAAAATCTATCCTGTTCGATCGCCGCCCGGATTTCAGCCGCCAAATGCAGAAAGAAATGGACGTTGTGCAGGGTCAGAAGCCGAACTCCGAGTATCTCGCCCACATTGAACAGATGCCGAATGTACGCCCGGGTGAAATTTCTGCAGGTGTAGC
>JAEWSS010000212.1 GCA_023459755.1 Verrucomicrobiota bacterium
AAACGCCGCCGCCAGAAAGAAATTATATTCCTCCTCTCCGGTGTGATGCGGATTTTCCGGAGCGCATTCCATCATGGTGCGGGCCGCGGCGGCGCTGCGGTGATGCCCGTCGGCAATATACATAACCGGAACGGCGGCAAACAGTTTTGCCAATTCAGCCGCTTCAGCCGGATTGGTGCGGTACAAGGTGTGCCGGATGCCGTCGGGTGCCACAAAATCGCAATATGGCGGGTGTTTCATCACACCGGCCACCGCAGCGTCGATCGCCGGATTGTCGCGGTAGGTAAAAAACGCCGGACCGGTGTGCGAACGCAGCGTCATGACATGGCGGGTGCGGTCGTCCTCCTTGTCCTGTCGGGTCTTTTCATGCTTCTTGATGACATTGTTGCGATAGTCGAGCGCCGACGCCGCGCCGAACACGCCGATCTGCTCACGACCGTTCATGACCAGACGGTAAACATAATAATTTTTGTCGGCATCGAGCCGGAGCGGCACAATGTCGGTCAACTTGTCGAACGCCTTTTTCGCCTGCTCGTAAACCCGGTCGTCATGCAGATCGATTCCCGGCTCCAGGTCGATTTCCGGCCTTGACACATGCAAAAAGCTGTAATCGTTGCCGGCGGCCAGCGCGGCCGCCTCCTCGCTGTTCACCACGTCATAGGGAACCGCCGCCACTTTTGCGGCGCGTTCCGCAACCGGCAGCAGTCCGTTGAATGCTCTGAAATCCATAATAAAATTTGTTCTCCTCTGTCGCTTATTTCACTTTTCCGATTATTTCGGACACCGACCCGATTCCGTGCCGGTCAAGATAGTCGTTGATGCCGTGAATTACCTTCAACGGCGCGTACGGGTCGCTGAAAATGGCGGTTCCGACCGCCACCGCGCGCGCTCCGGCCAATAAAAATTCCACCGCGTCGTCGCCGGTCATGATTCCGCCCATGCCGATCACCGGAATGTTCACCGCATGCGCCGCCTCGTACACCATCCTGACCGCCACCGGCTTGATCGCCGGCCCGGAAAGTCCGCCGGTGCGGTTGGCCAGCTTGAAACGCATTTTTTCTATGTCGATCGCCATACCGGTCAGCGTGTTGATCAGGCTTATCATATCGCTGCCGGCGGCTTCGACCGCGGCGGCGAATTCGCCGATCCGGCTCACGTTCGGGCTGAGCTTGGTAATCAGCGGCAGACTGGTCGCCTCGCGCACCGCGGACACCACCTCGGCGGCCAGCACCTTGTCGGTTCCGAACGCGATGCCGCCGGCTTTGACGTTCGGACAGGAAATATTGATTTCCAGCGCCGCAATGCCGTTTTTGTCGGCTTCCAGCCGCCGGGCGACCTCGGCATAATCGCCGATTGAACACCCCCAGATGTTCACGATTACCGTGGCGTCGGTGGTGCGGAGGAACGGCAGATAATGTTCGTCATGCAGAAACTTGTCGATTCCCGGCCCCTGAAGCCCGATCGCGTTCAGCAGTCCGCATGCGGTTTCGGCCACGCGCGGAGTCGGGTTGCCGTGGCTCTGGAACGGTGCGATTCCCTTGACCACCACCGCACCGAGCTCGGCAATGTCATAAAATTTGTGATATTCCGCACCGTATCCGAAAGTGCCGGAAGCGGTCATCACCGGATTTTTCAGCGTAAGTTTTCCCAAATCGGTTGTAAGGTCGGCCATTTGTCACTTCTCCAGATAAACGTCTTTGACTTTGAACACCGGCCCTTCACTGCAGGTGCGGGCGTAATAGTAGCCGTCCGGGTTGTCCGCCTTGATTTTCACCACACAGGCGAAGCAGGCTCCGACGCCGCAGCACATAAGGTGATCCAGACTGACCTCCGCATCCGGATAGCCGCGATCAAGCATCAATCGGCAGACCGCCATCAGCATCGGCGTTGGGCCGCAGGCGAAAAACCGCAGTTTTTGCCCGGCGTGCCGTCGCAGCACGTCGTCAACCAGATCGGTGACCAGCCCCTTGTGGCCGGCCGAACCGTCGTCGGTGGCGACGTCAACCTCAAATCCGGCGGTGCGGTAGGCGTCGGCCAACAGGATGTCCTCGCGATTTCTGGCTCCGAGCAGTGCCGCGCCGCCGATTTTTGCTTCGCGGGTCAGCATATACATTGCCGCCGAACCGTAACCGCCGGCGATTGCCACCGGAAATTCGTCATCCGCCGGACGGCTGAACGGCTTGCCCAGCGGACCGAGCAGATCGCACACCTCACCGGGGCGCAGTGTGCTCAGCACCCGCGTTCCGGAGCCGACGACCTTGTATATCACTTCGAGTTCGCCCGAAGACGGCGAAACATTGCAGATACTGAACGGACGACGCAAAACAAGCTCGTCCGCACGCGCAATCTTGATATGAACAAAATGACCGGCTCTGGCGGTGGCGCATATTTCCGGCGCGTAGAACGTCACCTTAAAGTAGTCGTTGACCAGCCGGGTATTGGAAATAATCATCCCTGATTCCATGAAATCCCTCTCTTGTAAAACGATGAAAAATAATATAGTGCCAATTCAAAAATTTATCAAGGAGTCTTCAATCCAAAGAACGCAGAAACAACTCGAAAATCAGCATACTGAACAAAGTGTGACTTTCATCGCGCCGCCCGGACTCGTGCCGCCGCCACATTTTGACGGTCTCATCCCGGTTGAAATACCCCTGTTCGACGGCGATTCCGCCGGTGGTATATTCAACCGCCCGCTCGTGCCACGACGTCCGGAGCAGTCGTGCCACCGGAACGCCGAAACCACGCTTGCCGGCATTCATCAGCCGCGGCGGAACCATCATGGAAAACGCTTTTTTCAACACGATTTTGCGCTCCCGACCATGCTGTTTGAACCGCCACGGCAGCTGCGCCGCCAGCTCCACCACCTCGCGGTCGAGAAACGGACTGCGCACCTCCTGCGCACTGTGCATCGAAGCAATGTCCACCTTGGTCAGCACGTCTCCGGGCAGATAGGTGCAGAGATCAAGCTCGGCCATGCGCTCCACCGGATCGGCCGCCGACAGCAGCGGCGACCAGCGCAGCAGCGACTCGGCCGGGTCGTCGCGCAGTTCGTCGCGCAGACGGATGCCGAACACCGCCGGCCCGTTCTCCGGAAAACCGTGCGACATCAGCGCAAAATAGCGCCGGTACTCCGGTTCCGCCATCACGCCGGCGAAACGGCGAAGCCGACCGGCCAAACTGCGTTCGCCGCCGTCCGGCAGCAGTCCGCAGCCCCATGCGGCCAACCGCCGGAACCGGGTCAACCGGGCGGCCAGCGTCAGGGCGTTGTAGCGTTCATAGCCGCCGAACAGTTCGTCGGCGCCGTCGCCGGACAAGGTGACGGTAACTCCGGACGCCCGCGTCCGGGCGCTCAGCATCCGGCACGGCAGCATCGAAGCGTCGGCAAACGGCTGACCGAAAAGTCCGGCGGTCTCCGTCAGAAACTCAAAAGACTCGCAGTCGCCGTCCAGCATAACATGGCTCACCCGGCCCGGATAGCGCGCACGCAAAAACTCGAATGTATCCAGAATTTCCGGGGACTCGTCATACTCGCGGTCGGAAAATTTTACCGACAACAACCGCACCGGCTCCGTTCCGCACTCCAGCATCAGCGCCGCGATCACCGCCGAATCAAGTCCGCCGGACAGAAACCCGCCGAGCGGAACCTCCGACATCAGTCTTCTTTTCACCGCGCCGGCCAAAGTTTCGCGTAATTCCGCCGCCGCCGCGTCCAGCGTCATATCGGACTTCGCCGCATAGTCGGCCTTCCAGTAGCGGTGACAGCGCAGTTCGCACC
>JAEWSS010000213.1 GCA_023459755.1 Verrucomicrobiota bacterium
CGTGAAATGATCGTCACCAAAACCTGGCAGTTCGCCCGCCGCCAGCTGACCTGGTTCCGCCATCAGCATCCGGAGGCGGAGTGGATCGCGGGCGGCGAAGGCGAAAAAGCGCCCGGCGACCGTTTGTATTTTTCACTTACCGGTGTATAATATCCCCATTATGAAAATCGAAGAACTTATTTCCATAGACCGCATCGCCCGCCGCACGGCGGAACTCGGTGCGGAGATAGCCGAATTTTATCGCGGCAAACACGTCACCGCCATGGTGATGATGAACGGAGCGATGTTTTTCGCCGCGGATTTGTTGCGGCAAATCGATCTGCCGATTCAGGTGGACGCCATCGCCGCGTCAAGTTATGAAAACAACACCAGCTGCGGCAGTCTCACTTTCCGCGCCCATCCGAAACTGCCGTTCGCCGGACGCCACGTTCTGCTGATCGACGATGTGCTGGACACCGGGTTGACCATCCACTGTGTAAAAAAATATTTGCTGGAACGCGGCGCCGCCTCGGTGCGCTCCTGCGTGCTGCTGGTCAAGGACCGCCATCGGCAGAACGCCGCCGAAGCGGAATGGAAAGGGTTCGACATCCCGGACAAATATGTGGTCGGCGTCGGGTTGGATTCGGCCGAACTTTACCGCAATCTGCCGTTTGTCGGCGTGCTTGATGCTCAATAAAAATCGGAAAAACATACGGAGAGACAAAATGCAATTCACACGCGAAGTACCGGTCAGGAAAAAAGTTGACGTCTGCATCGTCGGCGGCGGACCGGCCGGCGTCGCCGCCGCGGTTCTGGCCGCCCGCGGCGGAGCAAAAGTGTTTCTGGCCGAAACGCTCGGCTGTATGGGCGGACTTGGAACCGCCGGCGGCGTGCCCTGCTTCATGCAGTTTGCCGACCGGACGAACTTTTATGCCGACGGGTTCGGCCGCGAAGTGTACAACCTCTGCAATGAAGGCGTTGACTACGGGTTCGGCGGCCGCTGCATCAACACCGAACGCCTGAAGCGTATTTATGACGAACTCTGCCTGAACGCCGGCGTTGAAATTTCATTTTTCACCGACTTCATCGGCGCCGAAACCTCCGGCCGCCGGATCGACTGCGCGGTGTTCAGCGCACCGAGCGGACTGTTCGCCGTTGAAGCCGCGGTGTTCATCGACACCTCCGGCGACGCCGCGCTGGTCGCCCGCGCCGGCGGCGAATACATGTTCGGCGACGAAAACGGCAAAGTCATGCCCTCGACGCTCTGCAGCCATTGGGGGAATATCGACTGGAAAAAACGTTTTTCCACTCCGCACAACTTTCAGGAACAGCTCAAAAAAGCGTTTGCCGATCACGTTTTCCGCAACAACGACCCGCACCACACCGGCATCAACCCGTCGGGCGACACTCTGGGCGGCGGCAATATGGGCCACATCTTCGGGCTGAATCCGCTGGACGAAAAGTCGCTGACCGCAGGCATGATCGAAGGCCGCCGCCAGTCGGTCGAATTTGAAAAATTCTATCGGAACTACATTCCGGGATGCGAGCATATCGAGCTGTCGTTCACCGCGGCGATCATGGGCATCCGCGCCTCGCGCCGCGCCGTCGGCGACTACATCCTGACCATCGACGACTACCGCGCCCGCCGGGTTTTCGACGACGAGGTCGGCCGTTACTGCTACCCGATCGACATTCACCCCGCGTCTCCCGAACAGGCCGATCAGGAGGAATTCCGCCGTCTGATCAGCGACCTGCACTACAAAGACGGCGAAAGCTACGGCATTCCGTACCGCGCCCTCACCGTCCGCAGTTTCGACAACCTGCTCGCCGCCGGACGCTGTGTGAGTTCGGACCGCTACCTCCAGGCCTCGATCCGCGTCATGCCCGGCTGTTACATCATGGGACAGGCCGCCGGTATCGCCGCGCAACTGGCCTCGACCTCCGGCGACGTCCGCAGGATCGACCTCGCCGCGCTTCGCGGCAAAATCCGCGAGGCCGGAGGCTATCTCCCGAATTAAACAACACGCGGAAGGACAACAAAATGAACAGCAGCCGCTTCATTTCCCCGCTATCCGGACTCGCCGTGCTGACCGACGCCGAAAGCCGTTCGATCTCGGCGGAAAACCCAGACGGCGGAAAAGCCGGAGGAGCTCGCGCCGTACCGTCGCCGGACGATCCGGTGAGCCGTCCGGCGCGCGACCTCGGCGTCGGCTGGAAATGCCGTCCGTATGTTCTGATCAAGCCGGAATCGGTTTTTGAAATGGCCGACATCTGCGGCCCCGGCGTTGTCCAAAGCATCTGGTGCACCGGCAACCTCGGCCGGTCGGTCATACTGCGGATATATTGGGACAACGACGCACATCCGTCGGTTGAAGTTCCGATCTGTGATTTTTTCGGCATGCCGTGGTTCGACTTCCGCAACCCCAGGAGCGAGCCGGAACTTTATCCGACATTGAATTCGCTGCCGGTGGCGGTGAATCCGCTTAACGGGTTCAACTGCTTCTGGGAGATGCCGTTCGCAAAACACTGCCGGATGACGGTGGAAAACCGCCACCCGACCGAAACCGTGTATTTTTATTATCAGGTGAATTATTCCCTGAATGACGTGCCGGAAAACGCCGCCAGATTCTGCGCCGGATTCCGTCGGGAAAATCCGCTTGAGGAGAAAAAGGAATTTGTCATTCTCGACCGGGTGCGCGGCCGCGGCCATTACGTCGGCACGGTAATGGGATGGGGCGTAAACTGTTCCGGCTGGTTCGGCGAAGGCGAAATCAAATTCCATCTCGACGGCGACCGCGAGTTCCCCACCATCTGCGGCACCGGCACCGAGGACTATTTCGGCGGCTCATACAACTGGGACGCAAACGGATATAAAATTTATTCGACGCCGTTTTGCGGCATGCATCAAGTGATCCGGCCGGACGGTCTTTACCGCTCACAGCACCGGCACGCCATGTATCGCTGGCATATTGTGGACCCGATCCGGTTCAAACAGGATATAAAAGTCACCATACAGGCGCTGGGCTGGCGGCCGGACGGTCGTTTTCTGCCGCATCGACCGGACATCTGCGCCACCGCTTTTTTCTATCAGGAACCGCCGACCACGCCGCTGCCGCCGCTTGGCACTCCGGATGAACTTGAGATAATTTAAATACGTCCGCAACCGCCGACAGCCGCAGATAACCCGCTGCCCATGGCATGGTTCCAGCACCGGCAACAACTGAAGCCGCAACCGTCAATAGTAGCGGATCACCGCTTTTTCGCGCAGCTTTTTAAGGTATTCGTCATAAGCGGCGGTTCGCCGCTCATTTTCCAGACGTTCGCGAATCGAACGCTCAAGCGCGGCGTAATCCGGTTCGGCCGCCGGCTTCAGCTCCTCCACCAGCAGAAAATAACACCCCTCCGGCGCCTGAACCGGACCGATCGGTTTGCCGACCTCCGGCACTGCACCGACCGCGTCGGCAAAAAGCGTCCTCAATTGACCGCGCTCCAGCCAGCCGAGATCACCGGAATTGGCGCGGAACGGCCCGTCGGTGTACTCGGCGGCAAATTCGGCGAACCGCCCCGGCTCGGCGGCCAGCATCGCGCCGACGCGCTCCGACCGTTCCTTCAGATCGCCGCGAGATCCGTCAAGATAGATCGCACGCAGATGAAGCGACTCGCGCTGCGCGTATTCCGCCTCGTGAGCCTGAAAAAACTCGTATGTTTCCCGCGGGGTGACATTCACTTCAATCGCAAACTGCCGGAACAGCACATACTGCTCAATTAGATAATCCACCACCTTCCGGCGCATCTCCGGAATAGTGGTGCGGTTGCGCCGGGCCCAGCGTTCAAGGTCGATTCGGGTTTTGCAGTTCAGCGTTGCCGCCCAGTCGTCGATCAGACTTTCGATCACCTGATTGTCCAGCTTGTACTCGTCCGGCTTGAACTCCTTGCGCAGCAGCCTGCGGTCAATCAGATTATTCACCACCTTGCGCCGCTGCGCCACCACCGCGTCCTCCAGTTTTTGACCGGTCAGCATGGCAAACAGCCGCGCTTCCTCCTGTTGGGACTCCAAAACCACTTCGCTCAACACGATCGGTTCGCCGTCCACCGAAGCCAGCACGGTGTCGTAAAATTCAACTTTGGCATCAACCGGACCGGTAGAGCCGAGCGCCGCAGTATCCGGAGCCGCCGACGCAGTGTTGTCAGGCGTCTTTATTTCAGCCGCGTCCGGAGCCGACGCAGTGTTGTCAGGCGTCTTTATTTCAGCCGCGTCCGGAGCCGGCTCGTCCGATTTTTTAGGTGTGTTTTCCGCAGCCGCCGGCAACGCCGCCTTTCCGGTTCCGACCGCCGATATCGGCATCGCCTGTTTTTTGCCGACGCGCGGAATCACCTCGGTTTTATCAACTTCAGGCCCGCCGGAAAAATCAGCGCTTCCGCCGCCGTACACCGTTGCAACCACAACGCAAACCGCCGCGCACAACAACTTTTTCATTTTTTTCTCCATACCGCCGGAAGCCGCCACAATACCAGCGCAGCGGCAAACGGCATGATCGCCGTAAGATTGGGATAAACCACCGCAGCCGTCAACGCGGCGGCGGTCAACGCGGCAAAATTATAACACGAAGCATTATCTGAACCAACCACTCCGCCATCGGCCTGCCGCACCAGAATTCCGGAGCCGAGCGACAGCAGCGCCCCGGCAAACGCCGCCTGCGGCCATACCGCAAGCAGCGGCAGATACCCCGCCGCCGCCAGCACGATCCAGCGCCTCATAACGCGCCACACCACCAGCGCCGCCGCCAGCATAACCCAGCCGTTCGGAAGCCACCACGCGGAAACCGCCAGCAGCAGCAGCGCCGCAAAACTCCGCCATTTTTCCGCCGCACCGCCGGAGGTGAACATCAAAACAGGAATGAGCACCGCGCCGCCGCCCAGCAACACCGGGTCAATCATGCCCGAGCAATATGAAAAACCGCACAACACCGCGAAAACCGTGCCGGCATACACGCCGTCCTCCACACCGTCCAGCAGGACAAACGAAAACAAACCGTGACCGCCGCGAAACAATCGGAACAACCACCAAAGCAGAACTCCGGGCGTCAACAGCCACCACCACGACCAACTCCACATTCCGGTAAGATCCGGCCCCGACGGAGCCGTCCACACCGTCGGCATCGGAGGACGCAGTTTGTTCGCCTGCTTCATCAGATAACCGAGCACATCGGCCGGAACCAGCGGATTTCCCGGCGCCAGCTTCGCCAAACGCCCGTCCAGCTTTTCCAGCGAAACCTGTGGCGGAAAATTGGAGAAAACTTCGTAATTATTCGGATATTCCAACGGATAACGATAGGAAAATTCTGCCAGCGCCGCACGCGATTTCGGCGGCAGAGCGTCAAACAGTCCGCGCCGCACCACCAGACAACCGTTCTTTGCCATTTGCGCATAAGCCGGAAACATCAGTTCGCATCCGGTGAGCTGCTCCGGCATGCCGGAGCGCACGATGACCACGTCAAAATCGCCCACCGAAGACGACTTCGCCGCACCCGGAATGTCCATCGCCGCCGCCTCGACATAGGGC
>JAEWSS010000214.1 GCA_023459755.1 Verrucomicrobiota bacterium
CCCGTGCGCCGATCGGTTACGGCATCGGCGTCACTCCGATGCAGATGGTTCGCGCCTACTGTGCGCTGGCCGACGGCGGACGGTTGCGCAAACTGCGATTGTTCCATCACGCCGAAGATCCCGCCACCGGCGAAATTATCGAACCGGCCGACGAACCGCCGGTTCAGGTGTTCAAGCGACCGGACACCGCGGCAAAAATGACCAATATGCTCAAAGCCGTGACCAAGGAGGGCGGTACCGCCAAGACTGCCGGCGTTCCCGGATTCGAGGTGGCCGGCAAAACCGGCACCAGCCGCAAAGTCATCAACGGCCATTACGCCGACGGTAAGTATTTTTCGACGTTCATCGGCTATGTTCCGGCCGACGATCCCAAGTTCGTGTTGATGATTACGCTGGACGAACCCCACGGCGCACTGTACGGCGGACTTACCGCCGGACCGACGTTCCGGGCTATCTCCGAGCGCGCCTTGAAATATTTGAACGTGCCTCCAGACCCGGCACTGCTGCCGGCACCGAAAGGAAAATAAAATGTTTGACCGCAATTCATCGATTCATCTGGTTGGCGTCGGCGGCATCGGAATGAGCGGACTGGCGCAGCTGCTGCGCGCACTCGGCTGCCGGGTGTCCGGCAGTGACCGCGATATGTCCAGCCCGGAAAACCTCAGGCTGTTCGGACTGCTCGAACAGCAGGGAATAACAATTTTTCCCCAGGACGGTTCATTTGCCCGTGCGGTGCGGCCGGACTGCGTGGTTTATTCCACCGCGGTCGAGGAGGGGAATCCCGATTTTGCGGCGATTCCCGATGTTCCGCGCATTCATCGGGCGGCGGCGCTGGAGCGGGCGATCGGACTTTATGCCGCGGACGGCGTTACCGTGGCGGTGTCCGGCAGTGCGGGAAAAACCAGCGTCACCTCCTATCTGGCCGAGATGTTGAATCAGGCCGGAATTGACGCCGGCTGTCTTGACGGCGGCATGGTGCGGGCGTTTGCCGCCGGTGCTTTTCCCGGCAATTTTCACCCCGGGCGGCGCTATTTTGTGTTTGAAGCCGATGAAAGCGACAAAAGTCTGCTCGATTATTCGGTTGATTATGCGATTATTTTAAATATCGGCTGCGATCATTATGATGAAAAGGAACTGGCGCGGGTGTTCGGGGAATTTTTGCATCGGGTGCGCAAAGGAGTGGTGCTGTCCGACCGGGTGTTCGCGGCGCTGAGCGGAATGATTCCGGGCGGTCTGATGGTACGGACCTTTTCCGAACAGCGTTCTCCGGAGCAGGGTTCGGCCGATTATTATGTGTCCGAGTACGGATTGTCTTCCGGCCGGGCGTTCGCCGCGGTCAACAACGGCGCTGCTTTTGAACTGCCGCAGCCCGGAGTGCATACCGCACTTAATATGACCGCGGTGGCGGCCATGCTGGAAATGCTGGGAATGGACTGGAGCAAACTTGCTTCGCTGACCGGTCGGGTGCGCGGTGCCGCCAGGCGGTTTGAATTTGTGGGGCGTTGCGGCGGAGCCGCGGTCTATGATGATTATGCGCATAATCCTCAGAAGCTTGGCTGCTGTCTGACGACGGCGCAGAGTCTGACGCCGGGCAGTCGGGTGTTTATGGTATGGCAGCCTCACGGTTACCGTCCGCTGGGTTTTATGAGTGCCGAACTTGGAGCAATGCTGCGTGAAACGTTGCGTCCGCAGGACGTATTTATGCTGCTTGAACCGTTTTATGCCGGTGGATCAAGTTCGTTTTCGCCGCACGCCGCCGATGTGGCGGCCGGCTGGGGGATTGCCAATGTCATCGCGCCGGCTGACCGCAAAGCCGTGGAGTCCTATGTGTCGTCCCGTCTGGCGGCCGGAGACATCCTGCTGATCTGCGGTGCGCGCGATAATTCACTGCCGCGCTGGGCCGGAGAGTTCACCGGGCGGAAACAATAAAAATGCCGGTGTTTCGAGAAAAATTTTAAATAAGTTGCGATTTTTTTACATATTTCCTCTTGAATAAATATCGATTGTCGTGTATAATGTAGTCATTAGCAGTATGATTGCCGGTTTTTTGGGATATTGACTTGATTGTGTAGATAAAAAATAAGTTTCATGCTTAAACAAAAATGTTGAAAGGATGCAGGTAATGAAGAAGAAGTTTACGTTGATCGAACTGTTGGTCGTAATTGCGATTATCGCAATTCTTGCGGCGATGCTGCTGCCGTCGCTCGCCCGTGCGCGAGAGATGGCAAAGCGCATCAACTGCGCCGGCAACCTCAGACAGTCACTTCAGGCGTTCTCCCTCTACAGCCAGAACAACTCCGGCTGGGTGG
The DNA here is from genome assembly GCA_023459755.1 of Verrucomicrobiota bacterium. GTDB lineage: Bacteria > Verrucomicrobiota > Lentisphaeria > Victivallales > Victivallaceae > CALXXL01. The sequence goes on from JAEWSS010000214.1 coordinate 2,310, forward strand.
TGCTTAACGCCCATGACAATCCGTGGTATATTTACGGAACCATGCCGCAGGAAATGGGGTTGGACATTACTGCGTTGACCCCGACCAGCGAGCTCGGCTTGTCGCTTCCCGATCAGATTTCCGACGAAGACACCCTCAAGAAGTATGATCCGGAACGTCGTTCGGCTACCCATTGCCCCAGCGCCACCAATACGACGAACAATAAATACGCCTATATGGCCTGCTTCGGCACCCCGTCCTTCACCGAGATCAACGACCTGGGCAGCGGAAGCAGCGAGGAAGCCCAGAAGTACACCTACAAACGCCAGCGTTTTGAGTTCAAGCTTCCCAGCGACAACAATACCGCCGGATTTGATCAGGCGCCGTTCAGCGATGCCGGTTACTATGCGAACATTTCCCTCTGCCCGTCGCAGACCACCTATATTATGCTGGGCGATACCGTTACGAGCAGATCCGGTAGCAGCAGCAGTGATTCGATGAAGGGGAGTGAGTACTTCACTTTCGCTCGTAACATGTATAACGAGAACTATGTCGGCGCTAGGAAAAGCGGTATGCCTTCAATGCTGGTTACCCGTCACAACGGCGTGGGCAACGTTGGTTACGGCGACGGCCACGTGGATAACACCACCGATCGTACCGCCCTGTGGGAACGTTCCAAGATTCAGCTGTTGTTCACCACTCCCGCCGGTACCAAGTACTATGATATTGAAAACGACAACGAGAATACTAACAACTAATCTCGGTTGAGTTTTCCAAGTTGATGATTGAGGCTCCGGAACGGATTTCCGTTCCGGAGTTTTTTTGTTTTCCGGCAGTATAATGCCGTTTGTCGTGTAGTTCGCGGTGTGGAGTATAATTTCAGATGCGTCGGAGTCGAAAGCTGCGGACACCGTATGCCGAAGTGGGGCGGCATTGCTTATAAGTGTCGGTGGATCAAGCTGTGAGAATGTTTCCGGAATTGTTCAGGGCTTGTGCCGTCATTGCCGGGATCGCCGGGACGCGGAGTGATGGGGGGCGTTTATCTTAATAACGGATGTGAGGCCGGGTGGGGGCGTCGGTAAGCCTGATAGCGGTAAACGGTTTTGCCGACTGGTGAAATTTGTATTGCCGGTCAGCGATTTGACTTGCCGCTTTTAGGGTCGAAAAACAATCGCAGGCCTTCGCCGGCAAAGTTGAAAGCGCAGACCGCAATGAACAGTGCCGCGCCCGGAATCAGCGTCAGATGCCAGTATTCAAACGGGTTGTCATAGGCTTGCCGCAGAAGGTTGCCCCAGCTGGCGGTGGGCGGTTGTACGCCGAATCCGAGAAAACTCAACGAACTTTCCGCAATTATAGCCCCGGCCACGCTGAAGGTGAAAGTCACCAGAAGCGGCGCCGCAATATTGGGCAGCAGATGGACAAAAAGTATTCTGGTAGTGGAGAGTCCGGCGGAAAAACAACTTTGGATATAGGTCATCTCCCGCTGCTTCAGCACTTCGCCGCGGACGATGAAGCAGACGCCGATCCATCCGGTGAAGCCGATTACCGAGATTACCACCAAGACCGACTGGTCGAATTTCCAGTCTTTAAACAGCACCATCAGGATCAACAGCAGCAGAAAGGTCGGGAAGCAGAGGACTATCTCGGCAAAACGCATCATTGCAAGGTCGATTGCACCGCCGAAATAGCCACAGTACAGCCCGAATACCGTGCCGATAGTCAGCGCCAGCAGCGTGGCGCCGAGGCCGACGGCAAGTGACACTCTGCCGCCGTAAAGCATTCTACTGGCCACCGAGCGGCCGTTTTGGTCGCAGCCGAAAATGTGGGCGCGGTCCGGCGGCGAATATGGAGTTGACACCAGTTCGGACGGGCCGTATGGTATCGGGGCGAAGATTGCGATTGAGCCAGGCGGCAGCGCGGCGGCGGCGCGGCGGTAGTCGGTCGGGTCCTGATGCTGGCGGACGGTGAAAAACGGTATTGCCGCCAGTATGGCCGCAATTAAAATCACCGTTGTGCGGAGACGTCGATGTCGTTTCAATGCGAACCGCGCAATCAGTGCCGCCGGAGCAACGACCAGCAGATAGTTGAAGATCATTTCGATCGTTGTCTCCGCCCCCTCCGGTGCGAAGATATAGCGCAGAAACGGCATTGACCATTCGCCGGTCAGTTTATTCCACATCAGCAGCGGGCGGCCGTTGGCGATGAGCGGTGCGAATATTGCGGCCGCCATCAACAGTGCGATTATGATCGTTCCGGCGACGGCGAAATGGTCGCCGGCGAAACGTCTTATTGCCTGGCGGCGCGGAGAAACGGTCTGGCGGCTGGGGTTCAAAGCCGGATGACTCCTTCCGACTTCATCCGGTCGATTTCAACGCAGAGATTGGGTGTGAACTCCCGGCGATTTTCCGGTTTGAACAGGTCTTCGAACGCCCAAAAGCGGACGGCGTCGAGTTCGCTCTCCTGAATGGTGAAGCCG
>JAEWSS010000215.1 GCA_023459755.1 Verrucomicrobiota bacterium
CCGCCTCTTTGCGCGACGCTTCAACCAATGGACGCATCGCTTCGATAATCGTTTCGGAATACTCCGGCTTAACATTAAGAACAACCACCAGCTGAATCATATTTCACTCCGTTTCTTTTTATTGATATGGATATAATAAAGACACAACACCAGATCGGTCGAGGCGAAAAACATATTCATCAGGTAAAACGCGATAACCCAGTCGGTTCGGCCGGCCAGTTTGAACGCAATCCCCGCCACATAGCCGCAGATCACCAGCGCTGTGAACGCCAGCGATTTTCCGACCGGGTTCTTCGCCTGAATTGTCTTAAGTATCGAGATCGGCCAGCTGAAGCCGAAACAGATCATCATCACCGCTTCAAACGACTGCGACCACGTTACGCTTTCCAGCATATTTCACCTCCAAAAAAAATCCCGCCCGATTGGGGGCGGGATTGTATGTCGCTCAATCCGATTACTTGACCGCCTTCATGGCGATGTTGAGCCACTCCTGGATCACCGGAGAGAACTTGATCACCACCGGAGCAAACACGATGGAAACCATGCTCATCAACTTGATCAGAATGTTCAGACTCGGACCGCTGGTGTCTTTGCAGGGATCGCCGACCGTGTCGCCGATAACCGCCGCGCCGTGCACCGGGTTCTTGGTGCCGTCGGCCAGTTTCTTGCCGCCGTGCGCACCCTTCTCGATGTATTTCTTGGCATTGTCCCACGCGCCGCCGGCGTTGTTAAGCATGGTGGCGAGCATGAAACCGGTGGCCAGTCCGCCGGCCAGCAGCCCCATCACACCGGCGATGCCGAGGACGAGTCCGGTCGCAACCGGCACCACAATGGCCAGCAGGGACGGAACCAGCATTTCACGCTGGGCGCCGGCGGTGGAAATCGCCACGCAGCTGGCGTAGTCCGGCTTGCCGGTGCCTTCCATGATTCCGGGAATGCTCTTGAACTGGCGGCGAACTTCTTCAACCATTGAACCGGCGGCGCGGCCGACGGCCTTCATGGTCATGGCGCAGAACAGGAAAGCCATCATCGCGCCGATGAAAAGTCCGCAGATCAGCATCGGGTCCATGATGTGGAGGCCGAGGCTCTTGGTAAGCTCAAGAATACTGAGGTTGTTGACCCCGGCGGCGACACCGTCGCGCACGGTCTGAGCCATGGCGTCCGGCAGATTGGCGATATCGGCTCCGGTCTGGCCGGAGAACTTGTCTAACCAGAATTCGTTGCCGCTCTTGATCATATTGCCGATCCACAGCTTGGCCTCTTCAATATAAGAAGCCAGCAGCGCCATGGCGGTAAGCGCCGCGGAACCGATGGCAAAGCCTTTGCCGGTGGCGGCGGTGGTGTTGCCGAGGCTGTCGAGAGCGTCAGTGCGCTCGCGGACTTCCGGCGGCAGACCGGACATTTCGGCGTTGCCGCCGGCGTTGTCGGCGATCGGGCCGTAAGCGTCGGTCGCCAGAGTGATGCCCAGCGTGGCCAGCATGCCGACCGCGGCAAAACCGATGCCGTACAGACCGCGGGTGAAACCGCCGTCCTCGGTGGTGAAGCCGCCGTTGAAGCCGAACGCGCAGACGATGGCGATCGAAATGACCACCACCGGGATCGCGGCGGAATACATACCGGTGGCCAACCCGTCGATAATCGTGGTGGCCGGGCCCATGACCGCCTGCTCGGCGATGCCCTTGGTGGGTTTGTATTCGTCACTGGTGTAATATTCGGTGCTCTGGCCGATCAGCACGCCCGCGGCAAGACCCGCGATAACCGCGCCGAAGATCGCCCAGGTGACCACATTGAACACCGCCAGCAGTGCAACCGCGATAAGAATCAGAACCGAGCTGCCGAGCGTACCGGTAAGCAGACTGTGAAGCAGCTGCTTCTGGCTGGCCTCTTCCTTGCTGCGAACCATCATCATGCCGAAAATCGACAGAATCGTGCCGATACCGGCAACGATCATCGGAGCCATCACCATCTTGAGCATTTCGCCCTCGGCGTTGGCCACCTGCTGGTGGATCAGCTGAGTGCCGACCGCGGCGCCAAGCGCGGCGGTGGCGAGAATTGAACCGCAATAGGATTCGTAAAGGTCGGCGCCCATACCGGCGACGTCGCCGACGTTGTCACCGACGTTGTCGGCGATGGTGGCCGGATTGCGCGGATCGTCTTCCGGAATGCCGGCTTCGACTTTGCCGACCAGGTCGGCGCCGACGTCGGCCGCCTTGGTGTAGATGCCGCCGCCGACACGGGCGAACAGCGCCTGGGTGCTCGCACCCATGCCGAAGGTAATCATTGTGGTGGTGATCGCCACCAGTTTATGCGCATAGTCGCAGTTTTCCGGCACGAACACCATACCGAGCCACTTGATGCCGGTAAGCATGTGTTCGGGGGTGAAGAACACCTTCGCCAGAATCAGATACCAGGCGCAGATGTCCAGCAGACCGAGACCGACCACAACCAAACCCATGACCGCGCCGGAGCGGAAAGCCACCTGCAAACCGGCGTTGAGTCCGGAACGGCAGGCCTGCGCCGTACGGTTGGAAGCGTTGGTCGCGGTCCGCATGCCGATATAGCCGCACAGACCGGAGAAGAAACCGCCGGTAAGAAACGCTACCGGAACAAACGGATTTTGGATGCCGCAGATCGCAAGAATTGCGAAAATCACCACCAGGACCGCGAACACAATGCCCACGACCTTGTACTGCCGCCTCAAGTAGGCCATTGCGCCCTCTTTGACGTAGCCGGCGATCTCCTGCATTTTCTCACTTCCGGGGTCGGCCTTCATCATCTTGCCATAGAAGATGGCGGCGACCAACAACGCCAGAATACTGGCGACCGGGGCGATTACCCACAGGTACACGATACTCATACGAAGCCTCTTTCCTTGTTTGTTGATTGGATGCCTAGTAAATACCGCTTTTAAAATAGCGGCACATTGAAAAATTTCAAGCCGCATATCATCAATAACAAGGAGAGTTTTCCGGATTTTACGCCGTGACTATGCGCGCATCTTGCCGGAATTGACCAAATAAGCGTGATATTTTCCGTTTTCAACGCCGCGCACACGTCGGCATAATGTGCCGACCATGGTCCATATGCGCATTTTTAAAAGTTCGTAACGGTAACGGAGCACGGCGCGAAAGCCAAGCGGAGGCGGAACCCGCATCGAGTCGTCGGCCAGATGCCGGAAGCGCCTTCTCAGCACCTCCGGACTTTCCGCCACGCCGTGCACCCGGTTCATCCAGTTGCCGCCGTGAACCACCTGCAGCCAGTACGGACCGCCGGAAACATGGACGACCGGTCCGCAAAAATGAATAAAACAATGCGAATACCCGTATATGCCGATCATTTTTTTCACCGGCTCGCATACGGCAATGAACGGATTTGAATAATAACGCCGGCGGTAGACACAGCCGAATTCACGATCCAGCATCAGGCCGTTGTCAAAGTTGACAAAGGCGAACCGGTCGCCGGTAAGATGACGGCGAATCGCGGCGATATAGTCCGGCGACACCGCGTCGTCGGTGTCCAGCCGGGCGGATATGATGAACCCCGCGTCGGGAAAAAGCGAAGTTATCAGCTTTTTCTGACTCAGATTGCGCTTAACCGGAGCGACTCGAAGTTGCGGAACGGCCGCCGCAAGTTTGGCGATCCGGGCCAGAACCGCCTCCGGAGTGTCCGGACTGACCAGCATCAGCCAGACAAAATCGCCGTCCGTCTGCGCCGCCAGCGCCGGAGCGGTGTAATGCTCCAGCAGACCGAGCCGCACCGCCAGCCATTCCGGGTCCAGATACAAGTCCGTATGATAAGCAAGATTGAATCTTGATATGACGATCAGAGGCGTTTCATTCATGACAAAGCCGATTCTCCGCGAACTGCAACGTTTCAGGGTTCCGCCGACGGCATACGGTTGCGTCCGCGCTGTCTGCTTTTTACAAAAAATAACACCGCAAGGTCTTTTTTCAAGCCGCGGCCGCATCATCGTGTAAAAAAAAACGCATGCAATCCCTCTTTTGCGAGTAAAATCTTGCAAAAAACGCCGGCGAGGTTATATTATAGTTGAATATTGTC
>JAEWSS010000216.1 GCA_023459755.1 Verrucomicrobiota bacterium
GGCTGGAAGCGGTCAACAATCCGGAAGACCCGGCGGCCGGAACCCGGCTGGTGCCGTTCGGACGCGAAATATACATCGAACGTTCCGACTTCATGGAAAACCCGCCGAAAAAGTTTTTCCGGCTCCAGCCCGGCGGCGAAGTCCGGCTCCGCTACACCTATATAATAAAGTGCGAGCGGGTGGTAAAAGACGCCGACGGCAACATCACCGAACTGCGCTGTACTTACGACCCGGCCACACGCGGCGGCAACACGCCTGACGGCCGCAAGGTCAAGGGAACCATCCATTATGTGGCCTGCGGCGAGGCGGTAAAAGGCGAAGCCCGGCTGTACGACCGGCTGTTCAACACGGAAAATCCCGGTGCCGAAGGCGTCGATTTTCTGACCCAGCTCAACCCGGATTCACTGGAAGTACGCACCTGCTGCATGGAGCCTGAACTGGCAAAGTGCGCCGTTGGCACCCGCGTCCAGTTCGAGCGCATCGGCTACTTTGTGGTCGATCGCGACTCGACCGCCGACCGCCCGGTGTTCAACCGCACGGTGACGCTCAAGGACTCCTGGGCAAAGATTCAAGGGTGACCGCGGTGAAAGATATTTTTTCAATCCCGCGTGACACGATCTCGGTTGCTCCGTCACTGCTGGCCGCCGACTTTCTTCACCTGCGCGACGAAGTCGAACGGGTGGAAAAAGCCGGAGCGGAAGTGCTGCATCTGGACATCATGGACGGCCATTTTGTGCCGAATATAAGTTTCGGACCGCTGGTGGTAAAAGCACTGCGTCCGGCGTCGAGAATGTTTTTCGACGTTCATCTGATGATCTCCGAGCCGCTGCGCTACGCGCCGAAGTTCGTCGAAGCCGGAGCCGACGGCGTCACGTTCCACGTTGAAACCGAAAGCGATCCGGAACGTACCGCGCACGAACTACGCAAACTCGGATGCGCGGTCGGCGTATCGTTGAAACCCGGCACGCCGGTCGAAGCGGTGCTGCCGGTGCTGCCGCTGGTCGATCTGGTGCTGATAATGTCGGTTGAACCGGGATTTGGCGGCCAGAAGTTCATGCCGGAGGTTCTGCCCAAAGCCGCTTCAATCCTCGCGGAGGCGGGCAGGATCGGCCATCGGCTCCATCTGGAAATCGACGGCGGAATCGACGGAACCACGGTGGCGGCGGCCGCCGCCGCCGGGATCAATATGATGGTGGCAGGAACCGCGGTGTTCCGTCATCCGGACGGCGCGGAGGCGGCGGTAAACGCACTGCGCTGTGCAAAAATCGTAAAATAGCGTAAAAAATAAGAACTTACGCTTGACATTTGTTTTCAGCATGTATAGAATATCATGACTGAATATATTCAATTTTGATATGGGAGATACCATGAAATATTTTTCCGAAGACCACGAATGGGTTGAAATAGACGGCGACGAAGCCACTATCGGAATTTCCGAATACGCAGTAAACGAGCTGGGCAAAGTGAACTTTGTCAATCTGCCGCTGGAAGACGAAGATTTTATCGTCGGAGACATGCTCGGCTCCATTGTAGCCGGAAATACCTCCATGGATATATATTCGCCGATCTCCGGCACGGTGTCGTCGGTCAACGACGCGCTGGACGAAGACCCCGGCCTGATCAACGAGTCCCCGGAAGACAACGGCTGGATCTGCAAAATGATCAACTTCGAGGCCGCCGAGCTGGACGATATGATGACCGAAGCCGCCTATGCCCGCTATCTGCGCGAAATCAAGAAGTAGGCGCCAATGCGATATGTGGAAAGAGTACGCGGCGTTGCCGCGAAAAATTGGCGTCTTCGTCCGGTCTTAAATGCCGGAAAACTCTGCGAATTCACCGGTCCGGGCAAACTGGCAATGACACTTAACGGCGTCACCGCCAACGGTTTTCAGGAAATCGACGGTCTACCGGCGAAGTCACGCGCCCACGTTGCCTCCGATCACGGCTCAGGCAGTCTGGAAACCGAAACGATTCTGCCGCTCGCCCCGGAACTCCGGGTGCGCCGGACAATCGAACTTTCCGGCGGCATGGCGGCGGTGACGGTGGATGTTTCCGGCGGCGCGGTGCGCACACTGGAACTGGATCGCTTTTCTCTGGCCGGAAAATGGCGAAAAATGCGCGTCTTTGACGGCGCGGCGTTTCAGGAAAACGACATTTCAACTCCGATCAAAAAAGTTTTTCAACTGCCACTCTGCGCGGTGACCTTTGAAGCTGACAACGGCCGTGCCTTTGAATTCGGCTGCGCCGACGATTTCTGGCGCTACTCGGCACCGGAAAAACTCGGCGGCGGCAAAGCGGAACTTACCATTGAAGTCAAATCAAATTCAATTGAAATAAGCCGGAAACTGTTCGACTTCCCGGAAGACGTGGCGATTCAAAACCGTCCGTGGCGATTTTCCTGGTACTTCGCCTGGAGCGAACCGGACGACAAGGCAAAAACCGAGCCGGAAAATGCCGCGGTAATCGATATGGCGGCCATGGAGCTGCCGGAGTCCGGACGGACTCAGACCGCCGCCGGCGAACGCCGGACGACGCCCTGCCTGCTTTCCGCTCCCTGCCGCAAGCAGTTGCGGCGCGACATCCGGGCGGCGGCCGGAGAAATACGGGTCGTCAATCTGAATCCGGGGCTGTGTTTCGATCCCGCGCATCTGGAGCGCCCGAACCGCGGGTCGCTCTGTCACTGGGACCTCATCGAACTGTTCGGACTCCGACTGTGGGCCGGACGGCGCGCCGCCGAAAACAACGCCGGATGCCGGCTGGAATTTGCACCCGACGCGCCGGCGGCCGGGCTGCTGGCGGCCGCGGCGTTGACTTCACCGCACAAACCGGAAGTCGAAATAGGCGAATTTGAAAGATAATCGCACGATTATTCCGCCGCGCCGCCCGAAGCGTTAAAAGACTAAAAACAAAAGGCTTTCCGCCATATGACGGAAAGCCTTTTTGCACTGCATGGAAACTCCGCCGGACAACCGGCGAAAAACTAGAACCCGATCAACGGTTTGGTTTCCTGCCGTCCGATTTCCTGCGTGCCCTTCCATACGGCGACGCCGTTGCGGTTGTCGGTCAGAGTCAAGGTGATGAAATAAGTCACCTCGGTGGTGCGGCCGACGGTGGCCTGCTGCTGAATGATTGCGCCGGAAAGTGAAAGATTCGGCGCCTTCAGCGTGCCGCGTTTCTGCACGGTGCTCTGGTCAAAATTTTCGTCGTATTCAAGGTCACGGATCTCGGCGCTCGAAGCGTCGCGCAGCTGTCCGTCGCCGGCGGCGGCGGTGGTCACCTGAACGAGTTCGGCGTTCATCAGCGCCTCGGTTATCCGTTCGGTAAGCACCGGCATGTTGACCGTCTGCGATGTATTGTTGACGATTTTTCCGAGCATCAACAGCGGCATGTCGGTATTATTCGCCTCATACTGACGTAAATAATTGGAGAAAACCTTGCTCTTGAACATGTTGTTCACCGCGGTGGCCGCGGCTTCGTTGAAATCAAGCGGCGACAGCTTCATGGAGCGGATGCGCCCCTGATTGCTGGAGGTGTCGATGCTGGCGGGATCGGAACCGCAGCCGACCGCAACCAGCGCGGCCAGCGCCAAAAAAGTTTGCTTTATCATATCATAAACTCCTGTTGTTTTTGTTTATCGCTATTCGCCTTCCTGCAGGTCAAGCAGAAAGTCGCGGCACTCGCGGGTGGGAGCCACCGACTCCAGATAAGCCGACTCGCCGGGATAAATGATCTTCTCCTGCCATACCGCCGAAATACCGGACACCGCCATGCCTTTTTCATCGAACCAGCGGAACCGGTAATTGATCCGATACGGATTTTCGCCGGTCATACTGCTCCATGCTTCGGAGAAAAAACCGGTTCGCATATTGGTTACCTCCACCTGAACCATCATCAGACCGTTCGGACTGTCGCCGGTGGCGACCTTGGACACGGCCAGGCGGTCGCGCAACGCGCCGTCGGTCACCACCCGCTTGTCGCTGACATAGACCGGAGCCGCCGATTTGTCGGCATTCTCAACCGTGTTCACCGTGTTCTGACATCCGCCGGCAAAGCCGACAATCCCGGCCGCACAGCACATCAAAAGCGTAATTTTTTTCATCGCAAATCTCCCTTGCATGATTGTTTTATCGGTCTTTCAACGCCAGAGTTCGCACGGAGCAGCGCTCCGGAACCGGCGCGGATACATATATTATCGCGGAACGGCAGTCCTCCGGAATTATCAATTCACGCGGTGCCGTTCCGGCCAATTCAAGCGTCAGCCTCCGGTTCTCCGGCATCGGCAGGATCGCCAGTTGAAATTCCTTTGGAAGCACCTCCCAGCAGCGGGTGTCGGCGGTATTGAACAAATATTTATACACCGACGTTCCGATCACAGTTGCGATATACGCGCCGTCATTGCCGTTCTGCCTGGCGGTTTCGTTGGCAACCAGCGCCGCCGCCTCCTTGACCAGATACCCGACAACCAGCCGGGTTATCATACCGGGCAGTCTGGCGGTATATTCCTGCGCCGCGATTGCATCGACGCTGGCCAATGGAAGCGTCTCCACGCCTCCGACGCGGAGACTGCCGAACGGCGCCGGATGATACTCGCACACCGGAAACGCGATGCCGGTATAACCGACGTAAGGCAGAACCAGTTCAAAGCGGAACGGCTTGTAGTTTGCGGCGCGACCGTTGGCGAAAAGCACATAAACCGCGTTGCGGTCCACCGGGAAATCAAAAGGTTTGACATCTTTGAGCTTTTCATCCTCATCATCCGTCCGTCCGGCCAGTTTCAGAGCGGTGACGAACAACCGGGACGCAAGTTCAGAATTCGGAAACGCCGTGTGAAGTTTTCGAAACTCGACCAGCGCGTTTTCAACGTCATCGTCGCGCCAGTAGGACAGCCCGGAAATAAAAAGTGCCAAAGGATTGATGAAATTGCCGTATTCCGGCAGTGCCGCCTCGCGGGTGGGCTTGAGTTCGTCGTTAAATTTCTGATCGTTCAAAAAAAGTTGTTCGCTTTTCGCCGGATCGACTTTGGTCGCGGCCAGATCGGAAGCCGACTTCTTTTTTGCGGCCTCCGCCTCCTTTTTTTCGGCCTCGATCTCACTGGCAAAATACGCTTCGGCGCCGTTCATTGCCAGGCGCATACGGTTGACGTCCGCCCGATAATTTTCGCCGTCGCCGGTTCCAAGCCGACAGAAGCCGCTGTAAATATTCATAAAAATCCGGTCGCGGCACATACCGCGGTAAGGCAGAGCGTTGGAGTTGGTCAGCGCCGCCGCGCCTTCGTTTCCGAGGTCGCGCGCACTGATTACGGCGCGCCGGTCATACTCCTCGGTCAACTGGATGGCACGCTCAAAAGCGGCGAGTCCGTCGCGGTCATTGCCGGAAAGGAAAAAGAAACTGCCGCCCTCCAGCTGCCACATCAACTCGTCGCCGGTATTGCGCCGTGACTCGATATAGTCGCGCAGATTCTCCTCCGCCTTCGGCGTATCGCCGGCCAGATAGGCCGTCATGAATTCAGCTTTCTGCCGATGGGCGTTGACAATGGAAGAACATCCGGCGGTCAACATTGCCAGCGACATGGAAAGCAGAATTTTTTTCACGGTCTTCGGGTTCATTTTCATCCGGTCGGAGCGGGCGCTTATTTGCCGCCGTTATCCTTTTCGGCGGCGATCGCTTTGGCCACGGACGGAGAAATGTCGGCCAACGCGGCATGAAGCAGATAATTGTCAAAGTCGCGCTCCGTCCAGTCGCGGCGCTGTTCGATCGGAATTGACGTTTCGACCTGGCTCTTGGCGAAAGGCATGGTGGCGACCAACTTGCCGTCGCGCACGCGAATGACCTTGACCTGTCCCTCAACGGTGCGGATCTTGCGCGCCGCAGTTACACCGCTGACCAGCTTCTTCGGGGCCTCAACCAAAAGCTCAAACCGGCTGATCGAGGTTCTGACCAGATACCCGGCAACCTTCTCCTGATTGACCGAGGAGAACTGATCGGGCGCGGCGGTGGCGGCGTCGGCGATACCCATTTCGCGCAGAACCGCGGCGCGGTCGGCGCGTTCCAGCACATCGATTCCGCCGTCCAGCAGAACCTGCTGCATCTGAGCGACGAAGTCGCCGGCGAAGAAGTCCGGCAGCATCAACTGCACCGGCAGACCGACCGCCGCGGTGGGAGCGGCGACAACCACGGCGAAATTGCCGTCTGCCGAACGCCCTATTCCCATTTTGCGCAATTCGTTATCCAGTTGAACGACAATGCCGTCCAGATTTGCGGCGGTAAGTCTGCCGCTCTGTTTCTTCACTTCGCCGGTTGTGGCGTCCACCAGAGTCATGGTCAAAACGATGCGGTTGCCGATCCTGGTAACCGACGGAACCAGCAACTCGCCGATACCCAGCACGCCTCCCAGTTCGGCGCGGGGACGACCGTCAACCAGCAGCGGCGACCCCGAACCCAGACCGATTTCGGTAAGCATTGGCGCCAGTGCGGCGCGGGTGACCAGTTTATATGACAAAGTGTCGATTCCCACTTCGATCAGACTTGACAGGCCCTCAACCTCCTCCGCCTTGACGCCGCCTTTTGCCTCGACTTCAGCAACGGCGATCACCGGACGCACCACCACCGGCGCGGCGGCAGGTTCGGCGATGGGGGCGGCAACCGGAGTAGCGGCGGGTTCGGAAACCGGCGCGGCAACCGGAGCGGCAGCAGATTCGGCAACCGGAGTAGCGGCAGGTTCGGAGACCGGCGCCGCAACCGGAGTGGCGGCAGGTTCGGAAACCGGCGCGGCAGCCGGAGTGGCGGCGGGTTCGGCAACCGGCGCGGCAGCAGGAGTGGCGGCAGGTTCGGAAACCGGCGCGGCAACCGAAGCGGCGACCTGATTGCGAATATCCTGCGCCGCCTTCTTCAGTGCGTCGCGCATAAGAGACTGGAATATGTTGCCGTCGATGCCGTCAGGGGAATAAGGCGACTGTTCGGTTGCAGTAGCAGTGTAAACATTACCGTAAACACCGCGCTGGGCTTTGAGGTCAACCAGTTTTACAATCACGTCCAGCGACCAGATTCGGGTTTTGGTCTCCACACCGTATCCCTTGAAACTTTTTTCACGCGAGTTTAAATCGGTCACAATGCCGTAGACCAGATAATCGACGCCGGAAGCCTCTCCGAGTTTCCGCATTGCGTCGGTCGGATATCCCGGCGCCTCCGGCAGTTTTTTAAGCGCGGCGGAAACCGCGGTGTTGTCCACACAGGAAAATATCTCCGGATATGCGCCGAGATAAGCGCCGAGATAATCGGCGCCGGCAATCACCGGCCGGGTCGGACCATTGAGCAGCCGGTCGTAAACCGTCTTCCATCTGGCCCACTCTTCATTGCGCTGTTTGATCGTCCATTTCACTTCGGCTTCGTGAGTGGTATGATTGTCCCATGCGTCGATTGCGCCGACGAATCCCTGCATTACGCTGTTAATCGACAGCCGGTCCGCGGTGTTGAGCGACTTCATCGCCGGAACGTCGATCTTAATATCCGGCCGTTCAAGAAAAGCGTTCCCCTTCACGTCCAGCGTTGAAAACTCCAGCACGGCCACCTTCACCGGCGGCACGACGTTCACGGTATCCGCCGCAACCAGATGCGCGGCAATAAGCAGCGCCGCCCCAGCAATAAACAAACGACCATGAGTAAACATATCGGGTTCCTCCCTTATTTTATGTAAAAGCTTTTTTAACTTATCACACTTTTCAATTTTTCCCAAACCGGAAGATCGGGTTTGCGCCCATATAGACAAAATATTCCGCAAAAAGTCAAAAAACACATTGAAAATTCCGGCGCCGGAAGTAGTTTATTCTAACCCAATTTTATCAAACAGGAGGGTGCCATGTTCAGATATATCGCCGCCGCCGCGGTTTGCTCGGCCGGACTGTTCTTCACCGCCGGATGCAATGGAAGCGCCAAGTTCACATGCGACAATCTTACCGCCGGAAACGCGGCCCGGCTTTCCCCGCGTGAAAACGCACCGACCATCACCGTGACACCGTTCACCGACATGCGCCCCTATGAACGCAGCGGCTCGGCGCTTCTCGGCATGATTCCACTGCGTCCATACGGCTATGCCGAGGCCGGACAACCGGAAAACAACGAGACATTCTACAGCATCGGACACTACAATTTCGATGCGGTCAACGACCTTACCGCCGCCGCCGCCGAAAGCCTTCGCGCCTCCAATTTGTTCAGCCGGGTCGAACAGCGCTCGGCGGTCGGCAGCGACACCGACTACATTTTCTCCGCCACCATCGTGGACTGCTCATACAAGGCCCGCTGGTTCACCTACTGCGTCACCTATATCGGGGCCGCTCCGTTTTGGGTGATCGGCTGTCCGACCGGCAGCTCAAGCATCCACCTCCGGTTGAGGTTTGAAATCATGGAACGCAAAACCGGTCAGGTGGTCTGGGCGCAGGAGTTCGATGAAAGCGACTACCTCAACCACTGGCTGTACTGCCGCTATCAGGCCGACATGGATCTGCTTCCGGCGCTTATGCGCCGCGCAATGAATCTGGCGGTCATCGACATCGAGTCAACCGGTGCGGTTTCCGAAAACCCACCCCATGTGGAGCAACCACCGCCGGGCAACTGGTAAAAATTGTTTTTCCTGCTATATTAATAGAAAATCTCAAAACAGCAAGGGGATCAGGATCATGCGCAAAGATTTTCTGCCGTTTACCAGGCCGCAGGTGACCGAAGACGACATCCGTCAGGTTGACGCGGTACTGCGTTCCGGCTGGCTTACCAACGGCCCGAAAAACGTTGAATTTGAATCGGCCGTCTGCCAATATGTCGGCAACCGCCATGCGGTGTGCCTCACCAGCGAAACCGCGGCAATGCATCTGCTCACAAAAATATTCGACTTAAAACCGGGTGATGAAGTCATAACTCCGTCACTGACATGGGTGTCAATGGTCAACATGGTGGCATTGTCCGGCGCCACGCCGGTCTTCGCCGAAGTCGATCGCGACACGCTGATGGTAACACCGGAATCAGTGGCGGAAAAAATCACGCCGCGCACTAAACTTATTGTTCCGGTACACTACGCCGGAGCACCGTGCGACCTCGACGGCATCCGCAAAGTCGCCGGAAATATTCCGGTGGTCGAAGACGCGGCGCACGCGCTCGGAGCGTCGTACAAAGGCCGGAAAATCGGCGGCGGAGACACCACCTGTCTGTTCAGCTTCCACGCGATCAAAAACATCACCACCGCCGAAGGCGGCATGGTGGTGTCCAATGACGAAAAGATCATTTCCGACTTCCGCCGCTGGAAATACCACGGCATAGTGG
>JAEWSS010000217.1 GCA_023459755.1 Verrucomicrobiota bacterium
CCGATGGCTCATAAAGCAAGCCTACGGTTTTCGCGACCGCGAATACTTCAAATTAAAAATCTATCAGTTGCCGGAAATTTCGAGCGTAAAGGAACTGTAAGTTGTGTCAAATATCGTCGAAGAGGCACAAAATAGAGCGAATCGCCGTATCTGTTTGCCAATGTCGAATCCCGCCAACGGCAAAGTAATAGCGATACTCATTTCCGGAATCAGTTGCCCCGCCTTATTCGGCGAAGAGGGCGGTAAGGAGATTGGTGCAAGTGCGTTTCCGGAATCAGTTGACCTGCATTATCCTTCGTAATTATTGCCGCGACACCCGGTCACCATTCCACGAGAACAGCGACGCCAAAAACTTTTTCTTTCGCAATTAACATCTTTTCCGGCAATAACATACCACACTTTTGCAAGTTTTTCGCGATCGACCGCCCAACTCATCCGTTGACCGCAAAAGTCAACAGCAGCGTGAGCAGATTGTTCGCGGAATGCAATATCACCGCATTCCACAAATTGCCGGTTTTCAGGTAGACATACTGCCAGAACAGGCCAAGAAAAAACAGTCCGGGCAGCTGCCACGGCGAAAAATGAAGCAGCGCAAAAACCAACGCCGCACCGACCGCCGCCGCCTTCCAGTTCATTCTCGATGCCATTCCGCCGAACAGCCAATGGCGAAACGCCAGCTCCTCCAGCAGCGGCGACCATACCGCAAGCAAAAAACCGAAAAATATCAGCCGCCAGCCGGACATCGCCCGGATGTACTCCACCAGCGGCTGCTCCGCCATTTCCAAGCCGAAGCCCCACGCAACCGCCGCCAGAACGAACTGAAAAAGCATCACCCCGGCAAATCCCAGCGGAATGCCGATACCGATCATTTTCCAGTCCAGCCGCCGCGTGAAAAAAGTCCAATTCCCGGGAATTCCACGCCAAAAATGCGGGAATGGCAGCGGCAGCAGCAGACAAAGCGGAACCACCAGCATTTGCGCGGCCGGAAACGCCCCCAGCAGCGCGACGGCCACCACCGGCACAAACGGAGCCACTCCGTTCATCCGGCGCCCGCAAACGACGCCAAAGGCGCTTTCCGCGCACTTCATGACTTTAGAGTTCGAGCAGTTTGCGGACCAGCTGATCGCCGGACAAATGACCGAGGGTTCCGGTCGGCGCCAGCCGCTCGCTGAATTTCGCCACGTCGTCCGGCGCAAATGCGGAGCCGGCCACCGCCACCGGAACCGGCGTGGTGGTGTGTTTCCGCAGTTCAATCGGCACCGGGTGGTCGGGAAGAACCGCAAAGTTCACGTTCCGGCCCTCCAGCGCCTTGAGCACCGGAGCAACGATCCGACGGTCAAACAACTCAATCGCCTGCATCTTCAAGCGCAGGTCGCCCATATGCGAACATTCGTCGATCGCCTCGACATGCAGATAAACCAGATCGTGCGTCTTCAACGCTTCAAGCGCCGCGGCGACCTTGCCTTCATAATTGGTGTCGATGAACCCGGTGGCGCCGGGCACCTCGTACACATCCATTCCGGCGCACTTGCCGATGCCGCGAATCACGTCCACCGCGCTGATAATCGCTCCGGTTTTTCCGGCATAGCGCTCGGCAAACTTAGCCATCTTCGGCAGATAGCCCGGACTCCACGGCCAAATGTTCGTGGCCTCGGACTTGACCGGGCAGGTCTTCAGATATTCAGCGGTGCGCTTGAACAGATCAAGAATAAAATTTACCGTATAAGCCGCCTCCGGCGAATTGTCAGTCGGCGTCCAGAGCAGATTTTCCACCTTTTCGCCC
This sequence comes from Verrucomicrobiota bacterium, assembly GCA_023459755.1. Classification (GTDB taxonomy): domain Bacteria; phylum Verrucomicrobiota; class Lentisphaeria; order Victivallales; family Victivallaceae; genus CALXXL01. The sequence continues at coordinate 1,784 of JAEWSS010000217.1, forward strand.
TGCGACGAATCGGGCTTCTGGTAAGAAACGCGATTGGAAAACTTCCTGCCGTGCAGAACCATCAGATTGCGGTAGCTGACGCCGGGGTAAAAACTGACGTCCGCATTGCCGAACTCCTTCTGGAGCAGATTCATAATCTCGGTGGACACCGCGTTGTCAATATGACCGGCCGAATAGTCCAGCAGCGTGCCGTCCGGCGAAACCTTCACCAGATTGCAGCGCCACGCCACGTCGTCCGGCGCCAGATTGATGTTCTGACTGACCGCCTCGATCGGGCCGCGGCCGGGATAATTCTTCTCCGGATAAAAGCCGAGTACCGACATGTTTGCCACGTCACTTGAGGTCGGCAGTCCATCCGGAAGCGTCAAAAACGTACCGTTTTGTCCTTTTGCCGCGATTGAATCCATCGCCGGCGTATCCACCACTTCAAGCGGCGTGCGGCCGCCCAGACTGGCCAGCGGCAGATCGGCCATGCCGTCCGCCAAAAAAATAACTGCTTTCACCATGATATTATTTTTCCATCAGTTTGGTTATCATATCTTCCAGTTCAACTCCGGCCACCGCCACCAGCTTGTGACGCGAACTCTCGCCGCGTCTTATCTCGACACGCCCCTTGGCAACGCCGGAAAGTTTTGCAAAAAACTCGCATACCGCGCGGTTCGCCTCGCCGTCCACCGGCGGTGCGGTGACCGCCAGCTTCAGCTCGCCGTCATGCAGACCGGCCAGCCGGCAGCGACCGGCCCGCGGCTGGACAAACACCTTTACCAGACATTCCCCCGCCCCGGACAAAACCGCGACGGCGACTTCTTCGCGCGTCATCGTCAGGCGTCAAGCGGCATTTCCGCCGGCTTGATCGTCACGTCCTTCGCTCCGGGCGGCGTAAGGCTCAACAGCTCATAAACCTCGGCGGCGGAAAGCGTTTCGCGCTCCAGCAGCGCCTGCGCGAGTTTTTCCAGCCGTTCGCGTTCGCGGGAAAGAATCTCGCGGGCGTGGTCATGCGCCCGGGTCACGAACTCACGAACCGCCAAATCAATTTCGCGCGCGGTCTCCGGACTCAGTATGTCCTGCGGCGCCGCGTCGATCCGGACGTGAACGTGTTCCCGGAAGTCGCCGTATTTGATCGGGCCGATCTTGTCGTTCATGCCGAACACGCACACCATCATCCGCGCAATATGACTGGCGCGTTCGATGTCGGCCACCGCGCCGGTGGCGACGTCGCCGAACACCAGCTCCTCGGCCACCCGTCCGCCAAGCGAAACCGCCATTTCGTCCTGAAGCTCCAGTTTGGTCTGCGTGTATTCATCCTCCTCGCTGAGCATGAACGTAAGACCAAGCGCCTGACCGCGCGGAATAATCGTCACCTTGTGCAGCGGCGTGGCATGCTCGCAGAAAATATCCACAATCGCATGACCGGCTTCATGATACGCGGTGTTGCGCCGGTCGCGTTCCGAAATCCGGCGGCTTTTCCGCTCGCGTCCCCAGCGAACCTTTTCCGAGGCCTCCTCAAGGTCGTGCTGCGTAACCTGTTCGCGGCCGGAGGTGGCGGCAAGCAATGCGGCTTCGTTGCACATATTGGCCAAATCGGCGCCGGAAAGCCCGGTGGTGTGGCGGGCCAGCACGTCGAGGTCGATCCCCGGCGCGGTTTTGATATTTTTGATATGAACGTCGAGAATCTTGCGCCGGCCGACGATATCCGGCAGGTCGATCACCACCTGACGGTCGAACCGACCCGGCCGCAGCAGCGCCTGATCCAGCACGTCCGGCCGGTTGGTCGCGGCCAGAACGATGACGTCCGACCGCGCTTCAAGACCGTCCATTTCCACCAAAAGCGCATTCAGCGTCTGCTCGCGCTCGTCGTGACCGCCGCCCAGCCCGGAGAAGCGCGAACGCCCCACCGCGTCGATTTCATCAATAAAGATCAGGCACGGCGCACTGCTCTTCGCCTGATCGAACATGTCCCGCACCCGGCTCGCGCCCACGCCGACAAACATTTCCACAAAATCCGAACCGGAAATTGCAAAAAACGGCACTCCGGCCTCGCACGCCACCGCCTTTGCCAGCAGTGTTTTACCGGTTCCCGGCGGTCCGGTCAGCAGACAGCCCTTCGGTATCTTGCCGCCGATCATCTTGAATTTCAACGGATCGCGCAGAAAGTCCACGATTTCACGAACTTCGTCCTTGGCTTCGTCGCATCCGGCGACGTCGTCAAACGTCACATTGATCTCGTCCGGCGCCACCATTCTGGCGCGGCTCTTGCCGAACTGCATCGCGCCCTTGTTGGCGTTTTTAAACTGGCGGGCAAAAAACACCCACAGCAAAACGATCAGAATCAGCATCGGCAACGCCGGAAGCAGATAACTGTACCAACTGTCGGCCGGAACGATTTCCACGGTTTCAACCTTTTCGCGGATAAGCGTTTGAAGCTGTTCCGAGTTTAACAGTTGACACTCATATGCTCCGGTGTTGTCCGCGCCGGCGGCGTCTCCGGAAACCAGGACGGCCTGCGCATGGTCGAGCTTGAATTTGCCGGTAACGAACAGAA
>JAEWSS010000218.1 GCA_023459755.1 Verrucomicrobiota bacterium
CTATACCGATGAACAGCAGCATCAGCAGCGAGATCCAGCCCATCTGTTTCAATGGATTAAGCGTCAGATGACCGGTTCTGGCGGCGGTGTCGTCGCCCTCCAGCGTTGCCGTCGCGGCGTGCGCGAACTCATGGCAGCAGATTGAAAATATGACCACCGCCAGCCAGATCGCCCCGCTCCGCGGATTGTTCAACAGTGTATTTATAAAAAGTCCGTCCATTTTTATTTCCTTTTGATTTTGACATCGCCAATCAACTGCCAGTAATGACTGGACGGATCGAATTTCACTTTTGCGTTGAAGGTGAACGGTATTTTCCCGCCGTAGCCATCCGGCAGATACATATTGCTGTTCACCTCGTAAGTGTCTTCCGCCACCATTTTTACCGACGAGCGCTGCACCGCCGCCCGGTCGAACCGCGGATGAAGGTCGCGGCCGACCTTCTCGACCACGCAGCGGGCGGCAAACTGAAACGCGCCGGAGGGATCGCCTTTCTCCGTCTGGACGAACTCCGGTTCGTCAACGATCATAAAATCGTTCCACAGAGCCGGACCGAACAGCCCGCCGAGCGCAAATATAACAATAATCAGCCCGAATATCACCGATTTCCGCATTTCACCCCCCGTCGTCTGATTAATAATACACGCATTGCGACGGTAAATCAAGAAGCCTGAAAAAAAAAGTTGGGACGGCTCGAACAGGGGAATTCGAACCGTCCCGGGGGTAGGAGAACAGGGAAAACTACTTATTTGCCGTAGTAGGCCTTAAGATACAGTTCCTTGATTTCGGAGATCAGCGGATAGCGCGGGTTGGCGCCGGTGCACTGATCGTCGAACGCCATCTCGGAGAGCGTGTCCAGCTGGGCGAGGAAGTCCGCCTCGCTGATGCCAAGCTCTTTGAGCGACTTCGGAATGCCAAGCCGTTTCTTCAACGCTTCAATCGCGGCGATCAGGCTTTCGACCTGCTCATCCTCGGTGCTGCCGGCCAGTCCCAGGAACCGTGCGATGTAGGCGTAACGGCTCTTGGCGTCCGGGCACTTATACTGCGAAAAAGTACCCTGCTTGGTCGGGCAGTCGGTGGCGTTGAACCGGATGATGTCCGTAATCAGCATTGCGTTGGCCAGGCCGTGCGCCACGTGGAACGCGGCTCCGAGCTTGTGCGCCATCGAGTGGCAGATGCCGAGGAAGGCGTTGGCGAAAGCCATACCGGCCATGGTGGAGGCGTGGTGAATTTTCTCACGCGCCTTCTCGTCGCGGGTGCCGTTCTCGTAGGCGTCGGGCAGATACTTGAAGACCAGACGGATCGCCTCCATTGCCATGGCGTTGGAAAATTCGGTGGCCATGGTGGAAACGCGGGCTTCAAGACCGTGAACCAGTGCGTCAAGACCGGAATAAGCGGTGAGCTTCTTCGGCATATTCATCACCAGCTTGGTGTCGATGATGGCCATGTTCGGAGTCAGGGCGTAGTCGGCCAACGGATACTTCTGGCCGGTCTTCTCGTCGGTGATGACCGCGAACGGAGTAACTTCGCTGCCGGTTCCGCTGGTGGTCGGGATGGCGACCATAAGCGCCTTTTCTCCCATCTTCGGGAAGGTGTAGACACGCTTGCGGATATCCATAAACCGCATGGCAATATCGGAGAAGTTCACTTCCGGATGTTCATAGAGCAGCCACATGATCTTGGCGGCGTCCATCGGCGAACCGCCGCCGACGGCGATGATGGTGTCCGGCTTGAAGGAGTTGATCCGCTCCAGACCGCGATGAGCGCAGGCCAGCGTCGGGTCCGGTTCGACTTCCGCGAAAACTTCGTATTTGATGCCGAACTCTTCGAGATACTTGAGTGCTTCGTCCAGAACGCCGTTGTTGTACAGGAATCCGTCGGTCACCACAAAGGCGCGCTTGCGGCCTTCGAGGTCGCGCAGAGCTTCATGCAGGCAGCCGTACTTGAAGTAAATTTTTTCCGGAACACGGAACCACAGCATGTTATCTCTCCTTTGCGCCACAGTTTTGATGTTGAGCAGGTGCTTCGGTGCAACGTTCTGACTGATCGAGTTGCCGCCCCAGCTGCCGCAGCCGAGCGTAAGGGAGGGGTCCATCTTGAAGTTGAACACGTCGCCGATGGCGCCCTGACTGGCCGGCATGTTGATCAGCGTACGGCCGGTCTTCATTTCGGCGCCGAACTCGTTGATGCGGTCGGTGTTGGTCGGGGCGGTGTAGAGCACGCTGGTATGGCCGAGTCCGCCGAAAGCCAGCAGCTGCTGCGCCAGATCCTTGGCGTGTTCAAAGTCGGTGGCGTGATAAAGCGCCAGAACCGGAGAAAGTTTTTCAAAGCTGAACGGAAATTCCTTGCCCACGCCCTTGCTTTCGCCGATCAGGACCTTGGCCTTTTCCGGCACTTTCAGTCCGCCCATCGCGGCGATCTTGGAGGCCGGCTGACCGACAATTTTCGGGTTGAGTTTGCCGTCCTGGACAATCACCTTGTCCATGACCTTCTTTTCCTCGGCGTTGAGAATATAGGCGCCGCGGGCGATAAATTCCTTTTTAACCGCTTCGTAAATCGAGTCAACCGCGATGACCGACTGCTCGGAGGCGCAGATCATGCCGTTGTCAAAGGTCTTGGAAAGCAGAACCGAGCTGACCGCCATCATAATGTCGCAGGTCTCGTCCATGACCACCGGGGTGTTGCCGGCGCCGACGCCCACCGCCGGAACGCCCGACGAATAAGCCGCCTTCACCATTCCCGGCCCGCCGGTGGCAAGAATCAGGCTGATATCC